>JAGXLT010000006.1 GCA_018334525.1 Gammaproteobacteria bacterium | reverse complement strand
GGGAAAGATCGTTGGTGTGATTTCGCTGACCGATGTGGGCGGGCGTTTTTCTTCGTTACTGCTGGGGCTGGCAGAGGCCAGCCAGCTATTGGCGCTGATTTTTGCCATGTTCATTTCAATCCTGTTGGGGATGGGAATGCCGACAACCGCTGCCTATGCCGTGGCGGCTTCTGTTGTGGCACCGGGGTTAATTCGATTAGGCATTGATCCGCTCACGGCGCATTTCTTTGTGTTTTACTTTGCGGTGGTCTCAGCGATTACGCCACCCGTGGCGCTAGCCTCATACGCGGCTGCGGGCATATCGGGGGGTAATCCGATGTCCACATCAGTTGCCTCATTCCGCATCGGCATTGCTGCGTTTGTGGTGCCGTTTATGTTTTTCTACTCCAGCGCATTGCTCGGTGATGCGGATTGGTTCTTAGTGCTACGCGCGGCGGCTACGGCCATCGTGGGCGTCTTCTTGCTTGCTGCTGCGGTGCAAGGTTGGTTTATGGGGCGCAATGCCGGCTGGGTGGTGCGACCATTATTGGGCGGGTCGGCATTGACCTTAATCCAAGGGGGCTGGGTTACTGACCTGATTGGTCTGGGTATTCTGGCCGTGGCGATCCTGTTGCAGGTAAGGAGAAAACAGGTCTGATGCGATCGGCACGTCTGCTCAATGCCGCAGCCGGTTTAGGCTGTGCCGCATTAATTGTTTATGCATTGGTTTTACAGTGGGTGGATGGGCTAGAACCCTGTCCATTGTGTATTTTCCAGCGCGTGGCGTTTGCCACGATGGCGGTCTTCTTTTTTCTGGGTGCAGTACTGCCGGGGAAATGGGTTGCTGCCGGTATTGGTCTGGCAGCACTGAGCGGTGTGGGGCTGGCAGGGCGCCATTTATGGCTTCAGTCACTACCGTCCGACCAGGTGCCCGCCTGCGGGCCGGGTCTTGACTATATGCTGGGTATGTTTCCGCTCAGTGAGGTTTTTGCGATGGTACTGTCAGGCTCCGGAGAATGTGCTGAAGTCGATACTGTATTCGGGCTCAGTATTCCGTTGTGGACGCTCTTTGCTTTTGTGCTGATCGGTGTTCTGGGTGTTTTTATTAACACCTCCAAGCGCACCCACATAGCGCATTGATGGAAGACAGTATGTCGGCGCTTGAGCAGTTATTTGCTGCAGATGGGCCGCTGAGCACGCAACTCGAGCAGTTCTCTCCCCGCGAAGAGCAAGTGGCCATGGCCAAATCGGTTGCAGCGGCAGTCTTAACCGATGAAACCCTCGTGGTTGAAGCCGGTACAGGCATTGGCAAAACGCTGGGTTATCTGATTCCGGTTTTACGGTCAGGCAAGCGTGCCTTGATTTCCACGGGAACCCGAACCCTGCAGGATCAGCTCTTTCAGCGTGATCTGCCGCTAGCCGTGGCGGTGGTGGATCTACCGATAAGAGCAGCTCTTTTAAAGGGTCGCGGCAACTATCTATGTCATTATCGATTAGAGCGGACTCTGGACGCCGGCCGCTTTGAGACCCGTCAGGCTGCTGATTTATTGCAAAGGTTGCGTATTTGGGCGGGCCGCACAAGCAGCGGAGATTTAGCCGATTTTCCTGATGAATCGGTACCTGGGCGGCTTCAACCCATGGTGACCTCAACTGCGGATAATTGCCTCAATCAGGATTGCCCCTTTTATTCTGACTGCTTTGTGATGAAGGCCCGACGCGAAGCGCAGGATGCGGATGTGGTCGTGGTCAATCATCATCTTCTAATGGCGGACTGGGCCATTCGTGAAGGAGGATTTGGCGAGGTACTGCCCAGCGCAGACGTACACGTACTCGATGAAGCACATCAACTTCCTGAGATTGCAGGGCGTTTTTTCGGCATGGTGCTCTCCGGTCGGCAGCTGTCGGATCTGGGGCGTGATGTGCGCCTGGAGCAGCTTCGCGAGGCGGGCGATGCAGGGCATCTTTCTGATTTGGCGGGTGAGCTTGAGCGAGCCAGTGCTGATTTGCGACTGGTCCTGGGTGATGATTGCCGAGATGCGTGGGCACGCTTGCCGCGTGAATCGAAAGCCCCGCAGGCAGCAGGCGACTTACTAGCCGTGATTTATGCGTTGGTTCAGGCGCTGGAGCCGCAAGCGCCGCGAGGAACCGGACTGGAATCCTGCTATCGACGTATGCAGGCGGTGCATGCCGACTTACAGCGATTTTTGCATGAAGAAGATGCTGATTCTGATTACGTACGCTGGGTGGAAACCGTGGGAACCGGATATCGGCTCCGTATGACACCGCTGGATGTGGCTGCGCCGTTTGCAGCTGGACGAGAGCGAAACCCGGGAGCCTGGATTTTTACTTCGGCGACGTTATCGGTGCGCGATCAGTTTAGTCACTTTACCGGCCGCCTTGGCCTGCAGGATGCAGAGACCCGCCGTTTTGACAGCCCCTTCGACTATCGCTCCAATGCGCTGCTGTATGTGCCTGAAAGTATTCCTGCGCCCAGTGAAGCCGGATTTATTGATGCCTACTTAGACCGTGCGCTTGAGGTTCTGGAAATGAGTGGTGGGCGAGCGTTTATGCTGTTTACCAGTCATCGGGCACTACAAATGGCGGCGCAGCGGCTGCGCGCCGAGCGAGTCGAGCCGTTATTGGTGCAAGGTGATGCCAACCCTCAGCGGCTATTGGATCAGTTTCGAGAACGCGGTAATGCGGTGCTTCTTGGTACTCAGTCTTTTTGGGAAGGGGTTGATGTGCGTGGCCCTGCCTTGTCGTGCGTCATGATTGATCGTTTGCCATTCGGTTCACCTGGCGATCCGGTTTTACAGGCACGCATTGACTGGTTTCGTGAGCAAGGGCGTAATCCATTTGCGGACCTTCAGCTTCCCGATGCAGTCATCAGTCTTCGGCAGGGAGTGGGGCGTTTGATACGCGGGCCTGAAGACCGTGGCCTTCTCATGGTGGGAGACCATCGTCTGCTGACTAAAAGCTATGGGCGTGTGTTTCGTGAAAGCTTACCGCCGGTCCCGTTGACCCGAGATCCGGCGGCAATTGCTGACTTTTTCGCATGAGCGGGAAAAGAGTCAGTCAGTGATTAGCTCATAGGCACCATCACTATCGTGCTTTTCCTGACCGGTGACCGGTGGATTAAATGCACAGATCAGGCGCATATCTTCGGTGCCGCCCCGTAAAATATGCCGATCATGGTTATCGAGGGCATATAAAATGCCGTCATGCAGGGAATGCACATCGCCGGTGGCCAGATCCTCAATGCTTCCGTTTCCTGCAACACAGTAAACGGCTTCAAGGTGATACTTGTACCAAAGGGTCATTTCTGCGCCGGCAGGAATGATGGTTTCGTGAAACGAAAACCCCATGCCATCGCTTTTCAACAAAAGCCGTCGGCTTGTCCAGCCGGGGCCTTCAACTTCCCTTTCAGATCCAATAATGTCTTTTACATCAACAACTTTCATAATTTTTCCTTTATCGTTTTGTGTTGACTTAGAGCGCCAACTGGTTGAGGGCAGCGGGTCTGAACGGTCCAATACTGAACAGTTCTTCAGGCTCATGGGTTGGCTCGGGAAAATCTTCGCTGGCGAACAGCGGGGAGACACGGCAATCTACATCCAGCTCGCGAGCAATGGCCTCGAACAAGCCACGGGATGCGGCATTATCAGGGCTGATTGTGGTCTCTAAAATACTGGCTCGATCGGCCCCGGGCTGGCGCAGAAAACCGGCAACCAACTGTTTGCCAAGACCTTGTCCCTGAAAGTCCGGATGGATGGCAACCTGCCACAGGAAAATCACTTCAGGGTAACGTGGTCGTCGGTAACCGGTGGCAAAACCAACAATTACCCCATCCTGTTCAGCGACGACGCAGGTGTCTGCAAAATCGCGGGCCAGTAGCAGGTATAAATAGCCTGAGTTTAAATCGAGAGTTCCGGTATCATGCGCCAGCTGCCATAAGGCGCTGCCTTCCTCAGGGCGAGGGGTGCGTAGCCGAATACCGGCATCGAGTATATCTTCGCTGTTAGTAGGCGTCATACACTAGATCATAGCAAACTAGACGAGTTCATCATCATGCTGCGAACACTTTCACCGTTTATTGCGTTGTTCGTGTCATTCGGGTTGCTGCTTACGGGCGGTGGTCTGTTGACAACGCTGGTCGGTGTTCGCATGTCTGACGAGGCGTTCCCGATCGAATTAATCGGTGTGGTTGCCGCTTGTTATTCCGTCGGTTTTGTCATTGCGACCCGCGTGTGCGCCGGGATCATTGCGCGTGTGGGCCATATTCGCAGTTTTGCGGCCTTTGCAGCATCTGCTGCGATCAGCACCCTTGCTTATCCGTTACTCATTGAGCCCTGGCTGTGGGCGGTGATGCGATTAACCTATGGCTTTAGTCTGGCCGGGTTGTACATGGTCACCGAAAGCTGGCTGAACGATAGAACACCATCAGACCGCCGTGGCCAAGTTCTTGGGGTTTACAGCATTGTGGCCTATGTGGGCTTGGGTGGCGGGCAGTTCTTACTGCTGCTCGGTAGCCCGGGCGGGTTTGAATTATTCAGTCTGGCAGCCATGCTGATTGCCGCGGCCGTGGTGCCGGTAACCGTTACCCGAATCACCTCTCCTGAACTGCCACAGATCGAACCCATCTCTTTGTGGCGTGTGTTGGAGGCCTCACCCCTCGGGCTGATCGGCTCGGCCCTATCCGGCGTGATTGCCGGGGCCTTTTTAAGCCTGGCGCCCGTGTTTGCCAGGGATTCCGGTTTTTCCGATACCGGTATCGCCTTATTAATGGGCATGAGTATTTTAGGCGGTTTTATGCTTCAGTGGCCTATCGGTCATTTGTCAGATCGGTTTGATCGCCGGCTTGTAATGATGTTTGTCAGCTTTGCGGTAACCGGCTCGAGCCTTGCCATCATTGCTGCAACTGGTGAGAGCGATCTTTTAGTGATCGGCTTTGCCATTCTATGGGGTGGTTTGGCCTTTACGCTTTATCCCATTGCCGTGTCGTTGGTAAATGACTTTATGGACTCAAGCCAAATGTTAGGTGCGAGCGCTGCGCTTTTGCTCGTACATGGTCTGGGCATGATTATCGGCCCGTTGATGGCAACGCAGCTCATGTTATTGTTGGGCCCTGATGGTCTGTTTTGGACGTTGGGTGCAACGGCGTTATTGCTGGCTCTGTTTTCCTGGTATCGGCGTCAATTCGGGCCGCCTATTCCCGTGGGTGAACCGTCAACCTATCGTGTGGTGCCGCGCGAGGGTGTGTATTCAGGCGGGCTGGATCCGCGATATGAAGAGATACAGCTGGAACTCGACTTTGAATCAGAGCCCGTTGCTATTGAGGAGCCAGAGGTAGAGCCATGACGGCAGAGCCGGTCATTATTGCGCTTGATGCCAGTGCAAAGCAGTGCTCAGCAGCGCTGTTATGCAAAGGGCACGTGCTGGGCTATAAGCAGTCGCAGGCGAGGGGGCATGCCGGTTTATTAATCGACTGGGTGGAAGCTTTACTTGCTGAAGCCGGGCTATCACGTTCCGCGATCGATGCGTTTGCGTTTGCGCAGGGACCGGGTAGCTTCACCGGGGTGCGCATTGCCAGTGGTGTCACGCAGGGTCTGGCTTTTGGGCTTGATCGCCCGGTGATTGGCGTTTCTAGTCTGCAACTGCTCGCCGAACAGGCCGCATCGCTAACCACTGATGCGGAAGGATTGATTGTGAGTTTGCTTGATGCGCGAATGGGTGAGGTGTACGGCGGCGTCTTTTCGCGCACCGGCGAAGGTGCTGTACAAACTCAGCCGGTGAGTGAGGAGTGGTTACGCACTCCACAGGCAAGCGATCTGCCAGCATCGCCGTGGTTGGGCGTTGGAGAGGGGTTTTCTGCCTATCCTGCATTGCAGGCTGATTCGCAGCACTCAAGACCGGAGTTGTTTGACGCATTGCCGGACGCTCGCTTTGGTCTGCAGCTTGCTGCAAAACGATATAATGCCGGTCAGATTGAGCGTGCACATCATGCGCAGCCGATTTATCTGCGTAATCAGGTCGCTAAGAAGGCAGGTGGGCTTTGAGCGAATCCAAAGGTGTTGTCAGCCGGTTTCCGGAATCCGGTCATGATCATGCAAGCTGTGTTGTTGATGCGGTAGCTCGGGCCAAACGGATTTGTGCTGATCGCGGACGGCGCTGGACGCCCTTGCGACAGCGGGTCCTTGAACTGGTCTGGCAGAGTCATCAGCCTGTAAAAGCCTATGAACTGCTGGAGCAACTGCGGGCAGAAGGGCAGGGCAGTGCAGCCCCTCCCACGGTGTATCGCACGTTAGATTTTTTGCTTGCTGAGGGGCTGGTGCATCGGCTGGCATCTTTAAATGCCTTTGTCGGCTGTGCGAGCCCGGACCATCGTCATGCTGGCCAATTTTTAATCTGTCGCCAATGTCATACAGTGGCCGAGTTGGATGATGCCGATGTAACCCACTTATTGGATGATCGTGCCAAAGCACTGGGTTTTACACTGACTGATCAAACGATTGAACTAGAAGGGTTGTGCCCGCGCTGTGGCTGATAGTGTTGATCCTCAGGAAATGGCCCACTACGAAAAGTTAGCGGCATTGTGGTGGGACCCAACCGGTCCGTTCTGGCCATTGCATGGCCTTAATGTGTTTCGCGTTGCCTACCTGCGTGAGCATTTACTGGAACATTTTGCGCTGGCTGACGGGCCGCAACCATTGGCAGGGTTGCGGGTATTAGACATCGGCTGTGGTGGCGGCATCTTAAGTGAGTCGATGGCCCAGCTTGGTGCAACGGTCTGCGGTATTGACCCACTGCCGCGCAACATCGCGATTGCGCAGGATCATGCACAACAATCGGGCTTAGAAATCGACTACCGCTGCGAAACTGTAGAGCAGCATGCGCTGGATGCCGGATCCTGGGATGTTGTCCTGAATATGGAAGTGGTGGAGCATGTCGAAGGCGTTGACGCTTTTCTGAAAACCTGTGCTGATCTGGTAAAGCCCGGTGGTGCAATGTTTGTGGCAACAATCAACCGAACACCGCTGGCCGGGCTCACTGCAATTTTTGCCGCTGAATACATTTTGCGCTGGCTGCCACGTGGCACGCATCAGTATCGAAAGCTGCGCCGGCCTGAGGAGGTGGTTGCGCCCCTTGAGGCGCAGGGTCTGGCCGTGGTGCGTCGCACTGGGGTTGCGGTGAGCCCGATTACCCGGCGATTTCGCCTTACCCGCAGCCTGGCGGTTAACTATATGTTGATGGCGGTGCGTCCTGCGCCGGGAGAGAGGTAAGTGATGAGAATCCGAGTGAGTCTGATTCTAGCTTTTATGCTGCTGGGGAATGGCATATCGGTGGCTGTTGCGCTTGAGTGGAAAGGTCAGGCTGTTCAGGGTGCTCTGCTAACCGGGCAGGTAGAGTCAGGCGCGCGTGTTGAGGCTTTTGGTCAATCTATACCGGTGATGGAGGATGGGCGTTTTTTGCTGGGTTTAGGGCGAAAAGCGCCGGCTGCGCTTGATGTCGTGGTGATTAAACCGAATGGCCTGCGTCAGGGTTATTCGCTGACGATTGAGCAGAGAGACTATGAAATTCAGCGTATTGACGGGCTGCCTGAGTCACAGGTTACACCTGATGAGCAAACGCTGAAGCGGATCAGGGCCGAGGCTGCCCGCGTAAGAGCCGCGCGCGAAAAGCGCTTTACCGCCCCGTTTTTTGATTCGGGTTGGAGTTGGCCGGTGACCGGGCCTATTACCGGCGTGTATGGCAGCCAGCGCATTCTCAATGGTCAGCCTCGCCAGCCACATTATGGAATTGATATTGCAGCAACAACCGGCACGCCGGTATTGGCCCCGGCCGATGGCATCGTCACGCTGGTTGAGCCCGACCTTTTCTTTTCCGGCGGCACACTCATCGTGGATCACGGCCAGGGCTTATCATCCAGTTTTCTGCACCTGGCATCGATTGATGTTGAATTGGGTCAGCAGGTAAAACGCGGCCAAACGATCGCCACGGTAGGCGCGACAGGTCGAGTCACCGGGGCGCATCTTGATTGGCGAATGAACTGGTTTGATCAGCGTATCGACCCGGTTTTGGTATTGGAGCAATGAGCGCATCTCAGCGGCGATTGATTGTGGTGTTGGGAGATCAGCTCGCCCGGCAAAGCCCGTTGCTACAGGATCTTGATGCCGCTACTGATGTCATTTGGATGGCAGAGTCAGCGCTTGAACCGGCACAACGCCCCACCCACCAGCAGCGCATAGTGCTTTGTTGCACCGCCATGCGGCACTTTCGTGATGAATTGCGAAGCCGTGGTGTCACCGTGCATTACCACGCGCTGGAGGCAACACCGAAACCGTATGATGAGCGCCCGCTTGCCGAGCGTTTGCGCGACGATCTCGAACAGCTGGCTCCAAACTGTGTACTGATGATGGAGGGTGGCGACTGGCAGGTAGAAGCTGAGCTGCAAGCGGCTGTCAGTGATGCCGATATCCCTTTGCAGTGGCGTGAAGATAGCAGTTTTTTATGCAGTAGAAGTGAGTTTGCGCGCTGGGCGGATGGGCGTAAGACGCTCATGATGGAACATTTCTACCGACTGATGCGCCAGCGTCATCAGGTACTGATGGAAGATAACGGGCCCGTTGGGGGCGTGTGGAACTTAGATCGAGAAAATCGTGAGTCTTTCGGTAAGTCCGGGCCCGAGACGCTGCCTGCACACCCTGAATTTCCACCTGATCAGACCACCCAGGCGGTCATTGAGATGGTTCAGGAACGCTTTTCGACTCAGCCGGGCCAGGCCGCCGATTTTAATCTACCGGTCACACCGGATGATGCACAGCGTGCGCTGGATGATTTTATAACACATCGTCTGCCCTCATTTGGTACCTGGCAGGATGCCATCTGGGTGGGTGAGCCATTGCTTTATCACTCCCGCCTATCGACAGCGATTAATTGGCATTTGCTTGATCCGAGGGTATGTATTGAAGCTGCCGTTGGCGCATGGCAGCAGGGCAAGGCCCCGTTGAATGCGGTAGAAGGGTTTGTTCGTCAAATTCTTGGATGGCGGGAGTTCGTGCACGGCATTTATTGGCTGAAAATGCCCGACTATGCCGCGCTGAATGCGCTGGAACATACTGCAGAAATGCCGGATCTGTTTTGGAACGGGCAAACCGATATGGCGTGTTTGGCGGATGCCATGCAGGCTTTGCTCAGGCATGGTTATGCGCATCACATCCAGCGGCTGATGGTGTTAGGGCTGTTTGCCCAGCTTTATGGCGTTAACCCGCGGGCTTTTCACGACTGGCATATGGCCATGTATCTGGATTCGGTGGATTGGGTGAGCATGCCCAACACGGTGGGAATGAGTCAGTACGGTGATGGTGGCATTGTGGGTAGCAAGCCCTACTGCGCAAGCGGTGCTTATATCAACCGAATGAGCAATGCCTGCAGTCAATGCCGATATCAGCCACAAAAAGCGCTGGGCGAAACCGCCTGTCCGTTTACTACGTTGTATTGGGATTTTTTGGATCGACATGAAAAGCGCCTGCAGGGCAATCGGCGCATGCAATTTCAACTGGCCAACCTTAAGCGTAAAAGCGAAGAAGAGCGTAGCGCTATTCGGGCGGCAGCTGGGCAGCTGCGCCAGACATTAGGGGGGCATTGAGCGAATGGCGATCAGTGACTGGCGCATAAAGGCAGGGCAATGGATTGAAAGTACCGGGCCTCGAAACTTTATTATCGGCCTAATTGTTTTTAATGCCATTCTGCTTGGGCTGGCAACTTCAGAATGGGTGATGGAGCGTTTTGGCTCGGTACTACTGGGTCTGGAAGCCATCATCATTGCATTTTTTACGCTGGAGATTTTAATCAAGCTGTTTGCCTGGGGGCCGCGCTTTTTCCGCAGTGGGTGGAATTGGTTTGATTTTCTGATTGTTGCGATTTCTTTGGTGCCGGCTACCGGACCATTTACTATTTTGCGCGCCTTACGAATCCTGCGGGTGCTGCGATTACTGTCTACCGTTAAACGGTTACGGTTGCTGATTGATGCGCTTGTTACCGCCATTCCAAGTATCGGTTGGATTGTTTTTTTATTGGGAATGGTGTTCTACATTTACGGCGTAATGGGGACACAGTTATTTGGTGAGCGATTCCCTGAGTGGTTTGGAACCCTTGGCGCCGCGATGTTTACGTTATTTCAGGTGATGACCTTAGAGAGCTGGTCGATGGGCATCGCACGACCAGTCATGGAGGAATTCAGCTTTGCGTGGTTGTATTTCGTATCGTTCATTCTGGTCACGGCTTTTACCATTTTGAACCTTTTTATCGGACTAATTGTCAATACGATGCAAGCAGCGCACTGGGAAGAAGAAGACGAACGTCGGTCGATCATGGAAGCGCAGGCGCATCGGGAAAGAGAAGAAATACTCAATTTATCCCGGCGGACTGATGAACGCCTGGCAGTACTGGAAAAAGCACTATTTGATCGCTCCAAGCACAAATCCTAAGCGCTACAGGATTACGCAAATGCAAGATAGCTTTGCTATAGTGCATCGCAACACAGAGTTTTACATCTCTCCTCCTCTTGGCCGGCAGCATTGCCGGCTTTTTTTTGCCTAATCAATGGCGATAATCTGCTCATCTGCCACGGCAAAGCGTTTTCGCCCGCTGGAATATGAAAGATCCATGCCACCGGTGAATTCCCCGAATGCGGGTAATACCAGGCCCTGAGTCGGTTCCAGTGAAAAAATCGGCAGTCGCAGCGTATCAATGCCCGCACGTATTCGAGCCATGGGATGCCAATGTCCACCAAGCCAGGGCGCATTGAGGGTCTCGGTTGGCGGTTCATGGCAAAAAATTAATCCCTCCTCGCGGGTTTGCGGCGCACGCCAGTCAATCACGGCATCAAGCACGGTGTGATGACGGTCATGATTACCCACAATCGCTTCAATCAGTAGCCCGGCATGTGTAGAGCGCCACGTGGATAGCGCCATAATCAGCTCGGAATGCGTCTTAATACTGCCGTGTATCACATCCCCTAAAAGCAATAGTCGGTGCGGACTAAGTTGCTCAATAAGCTGATCAATACGCTGTAATGTGAGTGCATCGGATCCTTCGGGCACCGGAATGCCGGCCCGACGCAGAATAGCGGCTTTGCCTAAATGTAAGTCCGCCAAAATCAGGGTTTTTTGCGCCGACCACCACAGCCCCCGCTGCGGCAATAATGTGAGCCGGTGACCGGCAAGTTCAAGGGTAAATGCGCTCATGCCCTGTCTGCGGCCTTTTCAAGACGCGCCACCATGGCCGCTACACGGTCTGACCAGCGCTCGGTACTCAGGCGGTTGCGCTGCCGTTCAGCCCATAGTGGAAAAGCCAATGGGGTGAATCTGGCGGGCGTTTGAATGCTGATGCGAGCCTGACTTAACCCAATCAGTGTTTGTTCAATACGCGATACCTCTAACGTACTTTCTAACACTTCCCGAGCCGCCTGATCTAATAGGCGATGACTAGGGTCATAACGCTGCAGGGTGTCAAACATTAAGCCGCTGGAGGCCTGTAGTTGGCGTGCGCTTTTCCCTTTGCCGGGGTAACCCTGAAAAATCAGACCGGCCACCCGCGCAATATCCCGAAATTGGCGGCGTACCAATTCACCGGCATTTAAACTGGCTAACAAATGCTCGGTAAGCTGTGCTGAGCTAAGCAGATCGCGCAACAGTGCCTCGTTAATATCCGGCAGTTCATGGCTCACAATCTCAAGGCCATAATCATTGGCTGCCAGACTAAAGGTGCCAGCGGTTTTTTGACCTAAGCGCCACGCGAATAACGAGGCCAAACCTTCGTGAGCAAGACGGCCGGCAAATGGAAAAATAAAAAGATGCTGCCCTTCACGCGAATCAGTGCGCTCAACCAGCAGACATTCAGGCTGGGGGAGTTCCGACCAACGTGCCTGTAAGTCGAGTAAAGGGCGAATGGCCAGTACCTCAGGCTCTTTGCAGCGCCCAGCGTTGTATTCGGCAAGCAGCTCCAGCATTTCATCCGCCAGCGCGGTAGACAGCGGAAGTCGTCCCCCTTGCCAACGGGGTACGGCCTGGCGAGAGGCCCGGCTGCGCTTTACATAAGCGACCAGTTCGCGCACGCGAATCAGCTCAAGTGACAGGCCAGCGAATAAAAATCGATCGCCAGGCCGCAGTCGGGCAATAAACCGTTCTTCCACCGTGCCGATGTGTCCACCGCTTTGATATTTCACGGTAATGGCCGCATCGCTGGTAATGGTGCCGATGCTCATTCGGTGTCGATCCCCTC
>JAGXLT010000005.1 GCA_018334525.1 Gammaproteobacteria bacterium | reverse complement strand
TTGTACCGCGCACCCACTGGATTGTCGTTACGGTATACGTAGCGCCAAAAATCGTGGATTACCGTTGCGCAACACCAGCATGGGAATACTGCGCCCCGAACTCACGGAATCTAATACCTCACGAAGTGCTGCGATGTTCGCAATTTCTTGCCGGTTAATGCGTGTAATGACATCACCCGCCATCAGGCCCGATTCACGCGCCGGCTCGCCGCTCACATCGCTCACCAGTACACCGGCGGCATTTTCATCTAGCCCTAATGCCTCACGCGCATCCGCATTCAGCGGCTCCACGGTCATACCCAACGCAGCAAATTCACCCTGATCCTGCTCTTGCTGCCGCGGCGCGCCTGAACGCTGGGCAGTCAGATCTTCTGGCAGTTGCTCAAGCGTGACCTCAATGACTTGCTCCTCACCGCTACGCATCACCACAACGGGCACACGATCACCCACGGGCGCGCGCCCCACAATCGCCGGCAGCGCACCAGAATTCGGCACATCGACCCCATTGAACTCAACAATTACATCACCAGGCTCAAACTCCGCGGATTCAGCCGGGCTACCAGGCAGAATTTGCGCGACTAATGCGCCTTCCGGCCGATCCATTCCAAAAGATTCCGCCAATTCACGCGTTACATCCTGAATCACAACGCCCAACCAGGCACGGCTTACCACGCCCCCGGCTTTTAGCTGATCTGCCACATCCATTGCCAGTTCGATGGGAATGGCGAAGGAAATACCCTGAAAGCCCCCGGAGCGGCTATAGATGTGGGAGTTGATGCCCACCACCTCGCCATCCAGATTAAACAGCGGGCCACCGGAATTACCCGGATTAATCGCAACATCAGTCTGCAAAAACGGCACGTAGCTCTCTGTTGGCAGGTTTCGACCTTTAGCGCTGATAATGCCGGCCGTAACCGAGTAGTCAAAGCCAAACGGAGCGCCAATTGCCAGCACCCACTCTCCCACTTTCAGGTCTGAGGATGATCCCACCGACACCGTGGGTAGATCTTCACCCTCTACCTTTAACAACGCCAAATCACTGCGGGGGTCTGCGCCCACAAGCTCGGCCACCAGCTGACGGCGGTCGTTCAGCCGCACAATAATTTCCGTAGCGCCTTCGACAACATGATTATTAGTCAGAATGTAGCCATCATCTGAAACGATGAACCCGGAGCCCAGTGACTGAGAGTCAAAGCGCGGACCACGTGGCGGGTCCTCATCCATAAAGCGATCCATGAAATCGCGAAACGGATGCCCTTCAGGCAAATCCGGCATATCCGGTACCTGCTGGCTCATCGTCATTTCCTGCGAAGTACTAATGTTAACCACCGCGGGGCTGTTTCGATCTACCAGATCCACAAAGTCTGGCAGCTGCGCACCAACAGTCCCTGCCGAAAAGACCAGCAGCACACACACAGATAAAAAACGCTGAATCACTGATTTCATTGACTCTCTCCTGGATAAAGTGCAGACGCCAGTATTTCTACTGTTGCGGCGGGCACCTCACCCACCGCAATCACTCGATACCCTGATACATCTCGTCCAAACGCACTGAGCGCACCAATATGTAGGGCCCCATCCAGCCCATCACGCTCATCAGCCGCTTCAATATAGACCGAAACCGCGGTCAGTCCGTCAGAAAATAATAAATGCCGAACCGCGGCATCGTGACCGGGCAGCATTTGCATGCGATCCATTTCCAACTCAAATCCCGGGGGCAGCTTACCGATATCCCATTCAGCCGACACGCCTTCAGGCGGCTGTGAAGCGCTGTCTTGATCGCCCGGATGGGTGAGCCAGGTAAAACCTTCTCCGCTTAACGACGGTGCCAGATCCTCCGGGTCGATCTGCGGCTGCAATTTAAAATCGAGCATCATAATGCGCTCAATCACTTTGCCTTCGTTATCCCGCAACTCTGCGCCCAACAACAAGCCGGTCTGCTCATCAAACCAAAGATCATAGCCATACCGATAAGTATCTGCTGCTTGTATGGCCACCCCGATCACCGGGCGATCGGCAATTCGATCGGCCCCTATGAGTGCCAGACCATAGTGTGGAAGCAATCGATCGATATCCGTTGGAATTCGATCACCAATAGCGGCCTGAATCTGGCGCTGTTCAACAACCAGCGGTTGGTCATCAGCAAACACACACGTTACCCGACCTTTGCTGCGTAAGATCTCTTTCGGATCCCCCGATAGAGACACAATGCGTTGCTGCATGCCATCTTCGGTATCCGCGGCATGCCAGATCCGCAGTGTTTGTATTTCACCGTCACGCTGGTAAATAAAATCGCCAATGAAACTATGCTCGGTACGCGCTGCAGCGGCCCGCTCCACCCAATCACGCGCCTGATGGTCCTGAGCCTGCGCACCGCCGACTGTCAACAAGCAGATGGCCAAGCAAACCAGATTACGCATCGCAGTCACTCGCCGTCGTACCCAACGATTCGAGCAAACGGCAGCGGACCACCGAGCTGACCGACCGCAGCATGCTCGCTGTGGTTAATAAAATAGGGGCTTAAACGCTGGCGCATATCTGCCTTGCTTGATTGACCCACCCGACTGGCGCTTGGATTAGCGGCCGGGCTGATTGGCAAGGTCGGCGACAGCATTGGCGGCGGGGCGCTGGCAACCGTCGGCGCGGTGGGCGCTGACGGCCCGAGGCCAGTAACCGGCCAGACCGCAACCAGACCCAGTGCCACACTTGCGGCAATGGCCAGGCCGGCAACCGGTTGAAACAGAGGGGATAAACGAAAGCGCCGAGCGGAGGTATCGGGGATCGAGTAAGACGCTTCGTCAGCCAGTGCTGTCTGCACCCTATCTGCAAGCCCGCTAGCGCCGGCAACACGCTCGCGATGCAAAGCGGCCTGCAGTTCATACTGTTGGATCAGATGTGCTCTTGCCTCCGGATCAGCAGCAAGATGACGCCATAAGAAACGTTGCTCATCGGTATTGAGCTCACCATCAACATACGCTGAGATCTGCTCGTTTTGTTTGCCTGCCATCAGTCGTCAGCCTCCACCAAAAGCGGGCGTAGCCGCTTATCAATCGATTCGCGAGCACGAAAAATGCGTGATCGCACGGTTCCTATCGGGCAGTCCATTGCCGTGGCAATCTCTTCGTAAGACATTCCTTCGAACTCTCTTAACGTGATTGCTGTTCGCAAATCTTCAGGCAGCGCCTCGATTGCACTAATGACAACTGCCTCAACCTGATCGCGGTGCGCAAGCGCTTCCGGCGACTCGTTATCCTTTAGACGCGATTCGATGTCATATCGTTCCGCATCTTGTGCATCAATATCACTATCCGGTGGACGACGCCCCTGTGAAACCAGGTAATTCTTTGCGGTATTGATGCCGATTCGGTACAGCCAGGTGTAAAAACTGCTGTCTCCGCGGAAGTTTGGCAGGGCGCGGTAGGCCTTAATGAATGCCTCCTGAGAGATATCCAACGCTTCGGCATGATCATGAACGTAACGTGACACAAGCTTAACCAGCTTGTGCTGATACTTGATCACAAGCAGATCGAACGCCTGCTTATCTCCAGCCTGCACGCGTTTGACAAGCTCTTTATCCGCCTCTGCGGTGCTCATGTCTTCTCCAGTAAGAGTCGACCCATTAGCGTAGCAGACACCGGCGCAGACGACGATGTGATTCTTGGCCACTGCCATCCGGCGCAATGAATAAGCCGGCGCGTCGCCATCCGGTGCGAATACTCAACATAATAATCCAAGGCAAAACCACCCGATCAACAACTCGGCCGCTCACCCATTTTCCATCACCACGACGAAGCCGTATGCGATGGTTACCGTCAATCACACCACCTACGATTGCACCGGGAGAGCCAGGCCAGTGACGAAATAATCCGTGTAAAACAACCAGCCAACCCAAAAACATCAGGGGATGAAGAAGCGGCGCAATGAGTGCAAGGCCGGTCATTGCCGTTAAAAACACCACTGTGCTGCGAGCGCGCCCGACTCTAAAGACCAGAGGCTGAACGTACTCGCGTGACGATATCGACAAGATGGGGCTCCGTTGGCAGATGACCGCTAAGTAGCCAGTCAATCAGGTCATCATCTTCGCATGCCAACAATTGTTCAAAGGCCATCCGGCCTTCGGTATCAAGCGCCTGATAACCGCGGTTATCAGTGTCTAAGAATTTACCTAACAGCCGATCAAGTTCGGTTGTGCCGCGCCGGCAGCGCCAGCGCAGACGGGAAAGCTCACTCACAACACGCCCGCTTAGCCGCTACTGACGCGCCACCATTAACTGCTTGATCTCGGCAATCGCCTTAGCCGGGTTTAATCCCTTAGGGCATGCCGAGGCACAGTTCATGATGGTATGACAGCGATAAAGCTTAAACGCATCATCCAAATCATCCAGGCGCTCGCCTGTTGACTCATCGCGACTATCCGCAATCCAGCGGTACGCCTGCAGTAAAACTGCCGGGCCGAGGTAGCGATCCGGATTCCACCAATAGCTCGGGCAGGATGTCTGACAGCAAGCACACAGGATGCATTCATACAGGCCATCAAGCTCACTACGGTCTTCCGGGCTTTGCAACCGTTCCCGATCCGGTGGCGCCGGTGTCTGCGTGCGCAGCCAGGGTTTAATCGACGCATACTGTGCATAGAAATGCGTCATATCGGGCACAAGGTCTTTGACCACCCGCATAGATGGCAATGGGTAGATGCGCACATCGCCCTTAATATCTTCGATTGCCATGGTGCAGGCCAGCGTGTTGCGGCCATCGATATTCATTGCGCAGGATCCACAAATCCCCTCGCGGCAGGAGCGGCGAAAGGTCAGCGTGGGATCAATTTCGTTTTTAATCTTAATCAGCGCATCCAGCACCATTGGCCCGCAGGTATCTAAGTCCACCTCATAGGTGTCAAGACGCGGATTTTTGCCGCCGTCAGGATCCCAGCGATAGACCTTAAACAGTCGTGTATTACTGGTACCGCCCGGTGCCGGGTGATGCTCGCCCGGCTGAATGCGGGAATTGGGAGGAAGGACAAACTTCGCCATTTCTTCATGCTCCTCGTTCAGTACACACGCTTTTTGGGAGGAATCACTTCCATCTCATCGCTTAGCGTTGTCATATGTACCGGGCGGTAATCCAATTGCACGGAATTATCCGACTGCAACCACGACACCGTATGTTTCATCCACTTTTCGTCATCCCGCTCGCTGAAGTCTTCGCGGGCGTGGGCACCGCGACTTTCTTGACGATTCAACGCCGAATCCATACTGACCACCGCGTTACCAAGCAGGTTTTCCAGCTCCAGGGTTTCTATCAGGTCGGTATTCCAAATCAGCGAGCGATCCGCCACCTTCACATCAGCAAGGCGCCCGGCAATTTCATGCATGGCCTGACTGCCCTGCTCCAGCGTTTCCGCCGTGCGGAATACCGCAGAGTACTCCTGCATGGTTGCCTGCATCGCGTCTCGAATACTGGCTGTGGCATGACTGCCATCCGCATGCCGCAGACGATCGAGTCTGGACAACGAGTAGTCGGCGCTATCCGCCGGCAAAGGCCGATGGGAGCCAAGCTCTGAAACCACTTCAGAAGCACGAATCGCGGCCGCTCGGCCGAAGACAACCAGATCAAGCAACGAGTTGGATCCCAACCGGTTGGCCCCGTGCACCGAGATGCACCCGGCCTCACCAATCGCCATTAACCCGGGAACCACGGCATCCGGATCACCGTCTCGTGGTGCGACGACCTCGGCCCGATAATTGGTCGGAATGCCGCCCATGTTGTAATGGACAGTTGGCAGCACAGGGATTGGCGCTTTAGTGACATCCACACCAGCAAAAATTCGCGCCGTTTCCGCGATACCCGGCAAGCGCTGGTTGATAACTTCCGGCCCTAAATGCTCCAGATGCAAGTGGATATGGTCCTTATTCGGCCCCACGCCCCGGCCTTCACGAATCTCGATGGTCATCGAGCGCGATACGACGTCGCGCGACGCAAGATCTTTGGCATTGGGCGCGTAGCGCTCCATAAAGCGCTCACCCTCTGAATTGGTGAGGTAGCCACCTTCTCCGCGGACGCCCTCGGTAATCAGACAGCCTGCGCCATACACACCCGTCGGATGAAACTGGGTGAATTCCATATCCTGAAGCGGTAAACCAGCCCGCAGGACCATGCCACCCCCGTCTCCGGTGCAAGTATGTGCTGAGGTGCAGGAGAACCAGGCCCGTCCATAACCACCGGTGGCCAGCACCACTAAATGAGCTCGGAATCGATGAATCTTACCGGTTGCCAACTCCAGGGCAATCACGCCACGGCAGGCCCCGTTTTCCATAATCAGATCAAGCGCAAAATACTCGATGTAAAACTCGGCCTGATGGGCAAGCGACTGCTGATACAGCGTATGTAAAATCGCATGCCCGGTTCGATCAGCCGCGGCACAGGTGCGCTGCGCGGTCCCTTCACCAAAATGCGTGGTCATGCCGCCAAACGGGCGCTGATAAATCTTTCCGGCCTCAGTCCGAGAAAACGGCACGCCGTAGTGTTCGAGTTCAATAATGGCCGGAATGGCCTCGCGACACATGTACTCAATCGCATCCTGATCGCCCAGCCAATCAGAGCCTTTGATCGTGTCGTAGGCATGCCAGCGCCAGTCATCGTCACCCATATTACCCAGTGCGGCACTGATACCGCCCTGCGCTGCCACAGTATGGCTACGTGTTGGGAAAACCTTGGTGATACACGCCGTGCTCAGGCCTTTTTCAGCCATCCCGAAAGTGGCACGTAAACCGGCACCACCCGCGCCGACAACCACCACATCGTAGGTGTGATCGATAATTTCATAATCGGTGGTCATCGCATCAGCCTCCAAGGGCAATCGTCAGCACAGAAAAAATAGCGAACCCGGCAAGAAAGGCCGCAACAAACCGCAAGCCAAAAACCAGGCCCATACGAACGCCTTTGTGCGGTACATAATCTTCCAGCGCGACCTGCAGACCCAGTGCGCCATGATAGAAAAGTACGCCAAAGGCTAATACCAGCATAACCGCATTAACGGGGCTGCTGATCCACGCCGATGCCTGTGCATAGTCTGCCCCGGAGTTAATCGCCAGCCCGATCACTAACCAGAGCATCAGTGGCAGCATCGCGACCGCGCTGACCCGCTGTGCCCACCAATGGGCTCGGCCATGGTGTGAAGCCCCCAGTCCGCGTGCCTGTTTTAATGGAGTACGAAATTGCATGCATTGGCTCCTTAAATCAGCACGATCAGCCAGGTAATCAGGGTGAGGGCAACGGCTCCACCAATTACCGCCTGACCGGAGCGTTGCGCAACGGCCAGGTCAAACCCGTAACCGGCATCCCAGAACAAATGCCGCACCCCATTGCAAAGATGGTAGAAAAGAACAAAAGTCCAAATAAACATTAAAAGCCGCACCGGCACACTGCCTAATACAGCGCTGGCTGCCGCGTAGCGCTCAGCGCCTGCTGCCACGGCCGCGACCCAGTAGACCAGCACCAGCGACCCGGCTGACAGTAAAGCGCCGGAGATTCGATGGCTGATTGAGGTGATCGCAGTAAACGGCAATCGGTAGACTTGTAAATGCGGCGATAGTGGCCGGTTATCGATGCTCATCTGGTTGCTCTCCAGGCAGACTAACGGCGTTTGGAACCTCTATAAGGTACGCTTTGCTGACACTCAGCGCAAGAATGCGGCGATGCAGCAACTCGCCGATTCAGGCTTAAAAATCCGTGCACCGCCCGTTGCTCTCCCAATCCCCATAACGCGTTGGCTCAGGCCCGGGTGCACCGCCATATTCCTTAGGCAACGGCTTGGGAGTCTGCTTTGACACCGGCGCTTTATTTGACTTGTCAGCTGGCTCAGGGGCCTGTTTCTCATGCTCTTCACTCATTACCGGCCTCCGTATCTATCGACAAATTTGTTACCTTGGCATTATCGCATATTTGTTGAGGAGTCAGATCATGTCTCACGCAGAACCCCTTCTTCCCGTAGCAGCTCTACTACAGGCTGCTGAAAACGGTGGAATTATTGCACCGCTGCCGCATTTAGCTGTTTTGCACGTGGCGGGGGGTGATGCGCTTGAGTTTCTGCAAAACCAGCTGACCCAGTCAGTAAAGGAACTGCCGGATGATCAAAGCTGCATCGCAGCCTGGTGCAATGCCAAGGGGCGCACGCGGGCCCTATTTCGGGTGGTTCATAGTGATACGGGCATCCTTTTAATTGGGAATGCAGACGTACTAAAGGCCATTCAACCCAAACTGCAAATGTTCATATTGCGCTCGCAGGTTGCTCTGACCGATCTCTCGAATGAAGAGTCGATCCTCGGATTAGCCGGGCCTGCAGCCGAAACCCTGCTAACCGAAACAGCAGGCACGCTCCCGACCGCACCCGGTGAAGTCAGCCGTGCAGGGGATTTACATATTATTGCACTGCCCGGCGCTACCGGATTACGTTATTTACTGCTTGCACCACGGGCAGAGGCTGCTGCATTACAGTCTCGGCTGATGGAGGCATTAACACCTGCTGATGGCGCATTTTGGCAACTGCTTGAAATTCAGGCAGGTATTCCCGATGTGGTGCTGGAGACCATGGAGCAGTTCATTCCCACCATGATGAATCTTGAGCCGTTGGGCGGCATCAGTTATCAAAAGGGCTGCTACCCCGGCCAAGAGGTCGTTGCCAGAATGCATTACCTTGGCAAGTTAAAACGACGACTGTATCGCCTTGAAATAGCGGGAGACTTGCCTGCTCCTGGCGCCAAAATCTTGGACGCAAAAGGGGCAGAAGCCGGCAGCGTGGTGATTGCCGCTACAGCCGCCGATGGCAATGCTGAGCTGCTGGCCGTATTGCGAATCGATGCTGCTGACGCGGGCAGGCTAACCCTGGACGGGCTTAACCTAACGTCGCTTAGTCTGCCTTATCAGCCGCCTGAGGCCGCATAGCCGGAAACAGCAGCACATCCCGAATAGATGGTGCATCGGTCAGCAGCATCACCAGCCGGTCAATGCCAATCCCCTCGCCCACAGCAGGGGGCATGCCATGTTCCAGTGCACGAATGTAATCATCGTCATAGTGCATGGCCTCAGCATCACCGGCGGCTTTTTCTTCTGCCTGCTGCTGAAAACGGCGCGCCTGATCTTCAGCGTCATTCAGCTCTGAAAAGCCATTTGCGATCTCACGACCCGCAACGATCAGCTCAAATCGCTCGGTTACGCTGGAATCATCATCACGCGGACGGGCCAATGGCGAGACCTCGGTTGGATAGTCTGTTACAAACGTCGGCTGGCGCAGCTCGCCCTCAGCCGTTTTCTCAAAAATCTCCAGCAATAGCTTGCCATTACCCCAATGTGGCTGCGTTGGCACGCCCAGGGCATCTAACCGCTGACGCAACGCCTCTGGGTTATTAAGCTGCCCCTCAAGCTCAGGATTTTGCGCAAGCGCCGCTTCGGCGACAGTGACTCGCGCAAAGTCGGCTCCAAAATCAATGGCCTCACCCTGATAGGTAATGGCATCGGTACCCAATACATCACGGGCCAGCCCGCGCAGCAGGTCTTCCGTTAAATCCATCGCGACCCGATAGTCTGCGTAAGCTTCGTAGAACTCAAGCATCGTAAATTCCGGATTATGTCGGGTAGAGACACCCTCATTCCGGAAATTACGATTAATTTCGTAGACCTTCTCAAAACCCCCGACTAACAAGCGCTTGAGATACAGCTCCGGCGCCACACGCAGGTAAAGGTCACGCTCCAGCGCATTGTGATGAGTCACAAACGGCCGCGCGGTCGCACCGCCAGGAATGGGCTGCATCATGGGTGTTTCCACCTCCAGATAACCTCTGGCATGAAAATACTCACGAATGTAGCGCACGATGTGGCTGCGGGTATAAAACGCATCACGCACCGTCGGGTTTGTCATTAAATCCAGATACCGCTGGCGATAGCGAACCTCGGTATCTTCTAACCCACGATATTTATCCGGCAGCGGTCTCAACGATTTGGTCAACAACCGCAAACCACTGCAATGCACAGACAGCTCGCCGGTTTGAGTCCGCATTAGCACGCCTGTTGCACCAACGATATCGCCCGCATCCCAGCCTTTAAATGCCTGATACACGCCTTCAGGCAAATCATCCCGCCGCACAAACAGCTGAATATCGCCAGACATATCCCGCAACGTCGCAAAGCTCGCCTTGCCCATCACGCGCTTTACAATCAACCGCCCGGCAATTTGAACAGGAATGCCCGCGGCCTGCAGCGCCTCGGCATCGTGCTCAGCATAATCACGCTGCAAATCAGCCGCTAAATGCGTGCGTGCAAAATCATTAGGAAACGCAGCACCAGTATCGCGCCACTCGGTCAGCTTACGCCGCCGCTCGGCAATCAGACGATGCTCTTCTTGCTGTTGCTCTTTTTCTGCCATCGCCTTATTGCTCCTACAGTCCGGCTTTTAAGCTGGCCTCGATGAAGGGATCCAGGTTGCCATCAAGCACCCCCTGCGTGTTGCCCACCTCAACGCCCGTACGTAAATCTTTAATTCTGCTTTGATCGAGTACATAAGAGCGAATTTGACTGCCCCAGCCAATATCCGCTTTGGTGTCTTCGACTTCGGCTGCCTGCTCGCGCTGCCTGTCCATCTCACGCTCGTAAAGCTTTGCCCGTAACTGACTCATTGCTGTGGCCCGGTTCTTATGCTGCGAGCGGTCATTCTGACACTGCACCACAATGCCAGATGGTAGGTGCGTAATTCGCACCGCCGATTCTGTTCGGTTAACGTGCTGCCCACCGGCACCACTGGCTCGATACACATCCACGCGTAAATCGGACGGATCGATGTCGATCTCCACTTTATCGTCCAGCTCTGGCGCTACAAACACCGCCGCAAACGAGGTATGCCGGCGATTTCCCGAATCAAACGGTGATTTGCGCACCAGCCGGTGCACGCCCGTTTCGGTTCGCAGCCAGCCAAACGCATATTCGCCATTAACCTTAATCGTGGCGCTTTTAATACCCGCCTGCTCACCGGCGGATAGCTCAATAATTTCGCTGCTAAACCCTTTATGCTCAATCCAGCGTAAATACATTCGCAGCAGCATTTCAGCCCAGTCCTGGGCCTCGGTACCGCCCGAGCCTGCCTGAATATCCACAAAGGCATTATTGGCATCCATCTCGCCGGAGAACATTCGGCGGAATTCAAGATCGGCAATAATCTTTTCATGACCGGCAAGGTCGTCAGCGACCACGGCGATGGTTTCCTCATCGTCCTCTTCACGCGCCATCTCGAGTAGCTCTTCGGCGTCACTCAAACCGCTGACTAAGTCATTAAGCCGATTAACAACGCGCTCCAGCGCGGCTCGCTCTTTGTTGAGCGCCTGCGCACGATCCGGATCATTCCAGACTTCAGGCGATTCAAGCTCTCGACTGACTTCCTCTAACCGCTCTGCCTGAGTAGCCAAGTCAAAGATACCCCCTCAGGGCGTCATGACGTCCTTTCAGGTCAGCAAGTTGATTCACCAAAGCATTGGTATCCAGCACAATAATCCTCTTTTTGTCTTAACGCACTTCAGCCCATGCCTGAGCTAGGCGCTTTTCTGATACACGCATCTGAGTGCCTAGCTCCTGGGCAAATATTGACACCCGATATTCTTCCATCATCCAGCGCACGGTGCTCAAAGCCGGATCTTTAATCGCTTTACGCGCATGCCGCTCCAACGTCTCTCGCAGGCGCTTTTGATGCGGAACAATCTGCGCCAGACCCGCTTGATCACGCGATGGATCACGCTGCAAACGCTCAATGCGCCGCTCCATCCCATTAAGATACCGCGGCAACTCACCCAGCTGCTCGATCGGTGTTGCTAACAGGAAGCCCGGATACACCAATCCTTCCAGCTGCTCGGCCAGGTCCCGATAGCTATCAACAACTGCCAATGGGATATTTCCACTCAGATGGCGTTGCACACTTACATGGCGCTGCAGGATACCAGAGACAAGATCGCTAAGCCGCTCTCCTTCACTCATAATATGCTCTCGCCCCTGCTCACAGCAGTGCAGAAACGCTTCTTTATCCCGAGGCACCCCGTTTGCCAGAAATACCCGATCGAACGTAGCGGAACAAATCTCCTCAGCTGAAAATTTTAAGGGCTTCAGACCCGCCATTTCACGACGCAACAGCCGTGCTTGCTGAGCAAACTTTTTCATCAACAAGGCACGCACACCAACCCGATGAGCTGTTTCGGCACGCGCCGGGCTATCGAGCAAACGCAGCGCCAGGCCTGACTTTTCGGCACACAGCGCCGGATAGCCAAGTAACTCCACACCGCCCTGATCAAAAGGCATTTGATCAGGCAGGCTGCCAAAATCCCAATCGTTAATATCAGTGCGTTCAAAAGCCACGTC
>JAGXLT010000004.1 GCA_018334525.1 Gammaproteobacteria bacterium | reverse complement strand
AGCCCTGACTGACATGGGTCAGAAAACCGAGGTTCATCACCATGAGGTGGCAACCGCCGGGCAGTGTGAAATTGGCGTGGCCTTTAACACCCTGGTGAAAAAAGCCGACGAAGTGCAGGCCTTAAAATACGTTGTGCATAACGTGGCCGCCGCCTACGGCAAAACCGCCACCTTTATGCCGAAGCCGGTGGTCGGCGATAACGGCAGTGGTATGCACGTGCATCAGTCGATTGGAAAGACCGGCGAGATGTTATTCGCCGGTGATCAGTACGGTGGCTTGTCTGAGACAGCCCTGTATTACATCGGCGGTGTTATTAAGCATGCCAAGGCGCTGAATGCCTTTGCCAATGCTTCGACCAACAGCTACAAGCGCCTGGTGCCGGGTTTTGAAGCGCCGGTGTTGCTGGCCTACTCCGCGCGTAACCGCTCCGCTTCGGTGCGTATTCCCTGGGTGGCCAATCCTAAGGCGCGTCGGGTTGAGTTGCGCTTTGGCGATAGCACCGCTAATCCGTATCTCTGCTTCGCCGCAATGCTGATGGCCGGCCTTGATGGTATTCAGAACAAGATCCACCCTGGCGATGCCATGGATAAGGATCTTTATGATCTGCCGCCGGAAGAAGAAGCCGATATCCCGAAAGTGGCCTTCTCACTGGAAGAAGCACTGGATGCGCTCGATCAGGATCGTGAGTTCCTGAAAGCCGGTGGGGTATTCACTGATGATTCCATTGATGGCTATATCGACCTGAAGCGGGAGGAAGTCCAGCAGTTGCGTATGACAACGCACCCACTGGAATTTGACCTCTACTACAGCGTTTAAGCGACGGCATAAGCCCCTGTGCCAGCTGCAGGGGCTTTTACCATGATCAAACCACCGAACAATGCCACCAGC
The DNA here is from genome assembly GCA_018334525.1 of Gammaproteobacteria bacterium. GTDB lineage: Bacteria > Pseudomonadota > Gammaproteobacteria > Nitrococcales > Nitrococcaceae > Spiribacter. Next base: position 11,580 of record JAGXLT010000004.1, on the reverse strand, counting down.
GAGATCCTCGATAACCTCACTAGTGCGGTGATTGTGGTGGATCAAGCCCTGCAAGTGCAGTGGCTGAATGCGGTGGGTGAGGCCTTGTTGCAATTGAGCACGCGACAGGCCATTGGTGAGCCTTTATTAACCGTTGCCCCCGGTCTGGCTGTCTTAAATGCTGCGATTGCGCATGCACAGGATCAGGGCGCGAGCTATGCCGAACGTGAAATCCGTGTGGCGTTGAGTGGTGAGAGAACCGTGACGCTCGATTGTGCCGTCACACCACTGCCGGGCGGGCGGTTATTGCTGGAGCTGGAACATATTGATCGGCATCTGCGTATTTCACGCGAAAATCGCATGATCGCCCAAAATGCAGCCATTCGAGAGCTGGTGCGTGGTTTGGCGCATGAGATTAAAAACCCCCTTGGGGGTCTGCGGGGTGCAGCGCAGTTGTTGGAGTCAGAGCTTGGACGTGAGGAGCTTAAGGAATATACGCGCATCATCATTAGTGAAGCAGATCGGCTGCGTGCACTGGTCGATGGCCTGTTGGGCCCGGAGAGTCGGCTGGAAAAGCAGCCCACGAATGTGCATGAAATTCTTGAGCGTGTGCGCCATCTAGCGGTGGCCGAAGCCCCAGAAGGGGTAGTGATTCAGCGGGATTATGATCCGAGCTTACCGCCCTTGCCGGCGGCCGGTGATCAGCTGATTCAGGCATTGCTTAATATTGTACGCAATGCCTTACAGGCACTGGATGGTCAGGGTGAAATCATGTTGCGCACCCGCAGCCAGCGGCGCTTTACGATCGGCAACCGGCAGCATCGGCTCGTGTTACGAATCGACATTATTGATAACGGCCCGGGGATACCGCTTGCACTACAGGATCGAATTTTTTACCCCATGGTGACGGGTCGCGCAGAGGGGACAGGCATCGGTCTGCCGATTGCACAAAACCTGGTGGACCGGCATGGCGGATTAATTGAGTGCAATAGCGAACCGGGATGTACGACTTTTACCGTCTGGTTACCGCTGGAGGAAACCGATGAGTGATCAAATCACGGCCTGGATTGTGGATGATGACCGATCAATTCGGTGGGTGCTTCAAAAAGCGCTTGAGCGTGCGGGCATTGAGGCGGTTGATTTTGAAACCGGCGAAGAGGCATTAGCGCAGCTGGAGCGTCAGCAGCCGGATGTTTTAATCAGTGATATTCGAATGCCACGCTTTGACGGGTTAGATCTTATGCAGCGTGTGCATGTGGCCTATCCGGATCTACCCATCATTATTATGACGGCGCATTCGGATTTAGATGCCGCAGTGTCTGCTTACGAAGGCGGGGCTTTTGAATATCTGCCCAAGCCGTTTGATATGGAAGAGGCCGTGGAGTTGGTTCGCCGTGCCGCCGCGGCAGCGCGGACAACGGCTGCGCCATCAGCCGGGCGTGAAAATATGCCCGAAATTATTGGCGAAGCACCGGCGATGCAGGAGGTGTTTCGTGCCATCGGGCGCTTGTCTCGCTCGAATATTACGGTATTAATTAATGGCGAATCGGGCACCGGTAAAGAGCTGGTGGCCCGGGCGCTGCATCGGCACAGTCCGCGGGCAAACGCGCCGTTTATTGCGCTCAATATGGCAGCTATTCCGCGTGATCTGATGGAATCAGAGCTGTTCGGCCATGAAAAAGGGGCATTTACGGGTGCCCACCAGGTGCGCCGCGGGCGCTTTGAGCAGGCCGATGGCGGCACGCTGTTTTTAGATGAAATCGGCGATATGCCGGCCGAGTTACAAACGCGGCTGTTACGTGTTTTAGCGGATGGTGAATTTTATCGGGTGGGTGCGCATACGCCGATGCAGGTGGATGTTCGCATTGTCGCTGCTACCCATCAGAACCTGGAGCAATTGGTCGAGGCGGGGCGGTTTCGTGAAGATCTGTTTCATCGCTTAAATGTGATTCGAATTCAGGTGCCCGCTTTGCGTCAGCGTCAGGCGGATATTCCCGAGCTGGCTGCTCATTTTCTGCAGCGTGCGGCCAAAGAGCTCAATGTTGAATCGAAGCTGCTCACTGCAACGGTGGCGCAGTGCCTTCAGCAACTGCCCTGGCCGGGCAATGTGCGTGAGCTGGAAAACACCTGCCGATGGCTGACGGTGATGGCCAGCGGGCGTGAGGTACAAATGGAAGACCTGCCGCCTGAGCTGCTGAAAGAGCGTGTTGCCAGCGAGCCGGCGATGGATTGGGAAAGCGCATTGGCCCGCTGGGCTGATCAGCAAACGGCCGAACGGGGTGAGGGGTCGTTAGCGGATGCACAAACGCGTCTGGAGCGTATTCTGATTGAGGCGGCGCTGCGCCGAACCGGTGGAAGACGCCAGGATGCGGCACGCCTGCTTGGCTGGGGTCGAAATACCTTAACGCGGAAAATTAGAGATCTGCGATTGCCGCTGTGAGCGGGTATGATCTACGCCCATGCCCTGCCATGTTGTTCTGCACCGCCCGGAAATTCCGCCCAATACGGGTAATGTGATTCGCTTGTGCGCGAATACCGGCGCACGCCTGCACTTAATCGAACCCCTTGGCTTTGTTTTGGATGATCGGCGGATGCGCCGAGCCGGCCTTGATTACCATGAACTGGCAGCGCTTGAAGTCCATGCTGATATACAGGCCTTTATTGAAGCGGTGCAGCCGGATCGTTTGTGGGCATTCACCACGCGGGCAACCCGGCGTTTTGATCAACCCGACTTTAGCAGTAACGATGCACTGGTATTTGGCAGCGAAACGGCCGGCCTACCTACTGAGGTGCTGAGTTTATTCCCGCCCGAGCAGCGCCTCCGCCTGCCGATGCGCCCCGGTAATCGCAGTTTGAATCTATCCAACAGTGTGGCGGTGGCGGTTTTTGAGGCGTGGCGACAGCAGGATTACAGCGGTGGGTGTTAGTTAAACTCCGCGCGCGGGGCGCGATCCATTAAAAGCTGTGCGGCGGTCTGTGGCGCTACCCCTTGTGATAACACGGCATTGACCTGCTGACAGATGGGCATTTCCACCGCCAAACGATCTGCCATGTCGGCCACTTCTGCGGCGGTAAATGCGCCTTCGACCACCTGGCCGATGTGTGCGGCAGCATCGTCTGCTGATTCCCCCCGGCCCAGTGCGATACCAAAGCGGCGGTTTCTTGATTGATCATCAGTACAGGTCAGAATTAAATCACCCATGCCTGCCAGCCCGGTTAATGTGGCGTCCTGCGCGCCAAGACGGGCACCCAGGCGTCGAACTTCAGCCAGCCCGCGGGTGATTAAACCGGCTCTTGCGTTTGCGCCAAAACCCAATCCATCGGCAATACCCGTGGCAATGGCCAGCACGTTTTTAACCGCCCCACCGAGCTGCACACCGACCATATCGTTACTGGTGTATACCCGAAAGCGCTCTTCATGAAAAAGGGCTGAGAGGTTGCTGGCAACGTCAGACTGATCGCTGGCTAGCACGATGGCGGTAGGTAGTCCCGCCGCTACTTCGGCAGCAAAGCTGGGGCCGGAAAGTACAGCAAGCGGTGCGCCGGGCAAGGCGGATCGAGCCACATCATGAAGAAGCCCGTGCCCGCCGGCCGCCAGGCCTTTAGTGGCCCACACAATGGGCGTCCTCATATTTACCAGAGGGGCAATGGCTTCACACAGACTGCTGAAAGTGGCACTCGGTGCAGCGATAAGGACGACATCACAGTTTTTAACCGCCACGGTAAGGTCGGCGGTTGGCGTAATCGTCGCCGGTAGTGCGTGATCAGGCAGATAGCGGGCGTTAATGCGGTGTTCGCGCATGTCAGTCATGACATCGGCATTACGCCCCCACAGGGAGATCGTATGGCCGTTGCGAGCGAGTACCAGCGCCAGGGCAGTGCCCCAGGAGCCAGCACCCAACACCGCAATCCGCTTCATTGCTGGTTTTGCTTTTTCCGTGCGTACAAGGCGTCGAAGTTAACCGGTGACAACAGCATCGGTGGATAGCCTGCCTTGCAAGTCAGATCGGATACTGCTTCTCTGGCATACGCAAACAGAACGCCCGGGCAATAGGCGCCGAGCAGCTGATCGGTGGCCTCCTCAGTAAACCCGCTGAGCGTGAAGACGCCGGCCTGATGAACTTCACAAAGATAAATGGTCTGCTCATCTTTGGTGGCCGTGACGGTAACCGTCAGAACCACTTCAAACAGATTCTCACCTAAATCTTCATTCTTGGTATTGAGCTCAACGCGGGCTTCCGGCTTCCAGCTTTCACGAAAAACACCGGGCGCTGCCGGATTTTCTAAAGAGCAATCCTTTAGGTAAAGCTTTTGAATGGCAAATTGTTGTGTTGGCTCGTCGGCCATGGGAACTCCTCTGTTCGGTTACTTACGTCCATCAATGGGCAGGCCGGCAGTCCGCCAGGCGTTAATGCCGCCGCGGAGCTGATGCACTTTGTCCCACCCCTGTGCCTGCAGCGCCTTAACGGCTTTCAGCGTGGTGCTACCGGTGTCGCAATAGACGATCATTGTCTGACCACTAAAGCGTTGCAGTTTATCCTTGCGTTTATCAATGTGTTCCAGCGGGATGTTAATCGCCCCGGGCAGATGGCTTTTTTGATACGCATTTTCACTGCGAATATCAATAAAGACTGCCTGGTCGCGATTAAACAGCCGAGTGGCATCGGTGGTATCAATCGCAAAGCGGCCTTTGCGAAAAGTCATTATTTCGTTGGTAATAATGGCTGATACCACAATAATAAATGCGGCGGTCAGCAAAAGGTTGTTTACGGCGAACTCAATAACTCTGTCCATAACTCATGCGCTGTTAGGATGAATGAAGTGACGGGGAGTATACCAGCGGAGATGGCAAGCTGATGAAACACATTTGGTGTTTGGGTTTTTTATGCCTGATGCTGGTAGTAACAGCGCAGGCAAATCAGGCTGAACTGGCCGAGCAGCGCGCGCGTTTGCAGGCGTTAAGTAGCGAGCTTGAGGCGCAACGTGAAAAAGCCGGGGGTGTGGCGACTGAACTGGCAAAGCTGGAGCAGCGAATGGGTGCACAGCGTGTGGAGTTGCGTGAACTGGATGAACAAATCACTACCCGACAGGCCGAGTTAACAGCGCTGGCCACCGCCGTCGAGGCGCAGGCTGAAGATGCAGCCGCTGATCAGGCCTTTTTAGAAGCGGCGCTGCGTGCTGCATTCCGGCGTGGTGAGGCACCGCAGCTGGCATTACTGCTGGCCGATGAGCCACCGGCCGAGCGGGATCGGTTAATTATTTATGACCGTTATTTGGGTGAGGCCGTTGCCGAGCGGCTGCAGAATGCGCGCGCCACACTGGCAATGCTGGCCGAACAGCGACAGGCGTTGGCCAAGGTGCAGCGCGAACAGCAAGCCGCGCGTGCGGCGCAGGCAGAAGCACTGGCTGAACTGGAGGCGGCCGCGCAGGAGCGGGCCGCTGTGGCAGAGCGCTTAGCCAACGAAATCGATAGCGATCAGGCGCAGGTGGCGGAGCAGGAAGCGCTGGTCCGCGCGTTAACCCGGCAGGCGCAAGCGGCCGCCCGGCCGCCGGCATTGCCCGCGCCCAGTGCGAAAGCCCCTGCCCGGTTGGATAAATCGGGTAGCTGGCCGTTGAACGGCCCAGTGCTTGAGCAGTTTGGGGCAAGCCGCAGTGCAGCCGGCCTGCAATGGACGGGATTGCTGATTGGTGGTGATGAGGGAGCGCCGGTTAAAGCGGTGGCGGCGGGCACAGTGGTGTTTGCCGAGTGGTTGCGCGGTTTGGGTTTACTGCTCATTGTTGATCATGGAAATGGCTTAATCAGCCTTTATGGACGCAACCAAGCGCTATATGTTGAGGTCGGAGAAAGAGTGAGTGCCGGTGATGTGGTTGCCGCGGTAGGCCGGACGGGGGGCGGAGCAGAGTCAGCCCTGTATTTTGAAGTGCGAGCAAATGGTGATCCTGTTAATCCGGTCGCCTGGTACGAAGGAAGGTAAAACATGCAGAGGTTAAAACAGCCGGGGAGTTTGTATGGTGCGCTCTTTTTAGCAGCGCTTTTACTGCCGGCCACGCCCCTGAGTGCGGAATCGCCCGAAACGGAATCTTTGCCGCTGGAGGAATTGCGCACCTTTACCGAGGCCTATGAGCGCATTCGCGAGGAGTATGTTGAGTCGATTGATGAGGCAACGCTGATTCGCAATGCCATTCGCGGCATGCTGGAAGGTCTGGATCCGCATTCAGGCTACTTAGATGCCGACGGGTACCAGCGCCTTCGCGACGGCACGCGGGGTGAGTTTGGTGGTCTGGGCATGGAAGTAGGCATGGAAGACGGCTTTATTCGTGTGATTGCCCCGATTGATGGCACGCCAGCCGAGGCGGCCGGCATTCAGCCGGAGGATTTGATTATTCGCATTGATGGGGCGTCAGTTAAAGGCCTGGGTCTTGAAGAGAGTTTGGATCGTTTGCGCGGTGAGCCGGGTAGCGAGGTTACGCTGACTTTGCTGCGGGGCAATGATGACCAGCCGTTTGAGGTGATGCTGGAACGCGCTATTATCGAAGTGCGCAGTGTTCGAAGCCGTCTGCTGGAGCCGGGTTACGGCTATTTGCGTATCAGTCAGTTTCAGGAGCGTACCGGAGAGGCGGTACTGGATGCGGTCGATCGACTCATAACCGAAAATAACGGCATGCTCGAAGGGCTGGTGATGGATTTACGAAATAACCCGGGCGGGCTGCTTGAATCGGCAGTTGCAGTGGCTGATGCCTTTATTACCAGCGGTGTGCTGGTTTCCACTGACGGTCGGGTAAAGCGTGCGAAAGATAGCTTTAGTGCCACGCCGAGTGATGTGATGGAAGGGGCCCCGCTCGTGGTGTTGGTGAATGCGGGCTCGGCATCGGCATCAGAGATTGTTGCCGGTGCGCTGCAGGATCATCGGCGCGCGGTGGTTATGGGCGAGCCCACGTTTGGTAAGGGCTCGGTGCAATCCATTATGCCGTTGCGTAACGCAACAGCCATTAAGCTAACCACAGCGCGGTACTACACGCCGAGCGGCCGCTCCATTCAGGCGGAGGGTATTGTGCCGGATGTGCGTGTGGATGACTTGCGGGTCAGTGAGCGAGAGGCGGTGGCGAGGCAAACGCGTGAGGCCGATCTACCCAGACACCTTCGTAGCCGGGATACGGATACGCCATCACCCTCTCAAGCGCCTGCGTCGGCACTGGCAACTCAGGATTATGTATTGGCTGAAGCCCTAAATTTACTCAAAGGCTTAAGCATCTTTAATCAGTAATATGCCGGCTCAGTAGCGCCCATATCCAGGCGCCAAGGCCGGCGCCGCCGACAATGACAGGCAGATAACGCCAATCGTCCGGCAGGGTGATATTTGCCAGTAAAACCGCCGCAATAATTAGCGTTGTGCCAAGCAGACCGCGAAGCTGACGCTGACCATCGCGTTTAATCTCCTGCCTTAACGCGCGCAGACTTTGTTGCTGCGTATCGAGTGTTTCGCGTAAAAGGGCGGTTTCCTGTAGCGCATGGTCTAGTCGGCGCGGCAGGGCGGGCAGTGTTTCAGCCAGGCGTGGCAGCTCTTGACGGAATTGTTTAAGCAGTGCCTGTGGGCCGACCTGCTCTTTCATCCAGCCTTCAAGATAAGGTTTGCCGGTATCCCACAGGTCGAGCTCGGGATAAAGCTCACGCCCCAGTCCCTCAATGGCCAGCAGGGTTTTTTGCAGTAATACCAGCTGTGGCTGAACCTCCATATTAAAGCGCCGGCCCGTTTGGAATAAGCGCATTAATAGCGCCCCCAGTGAGATTTCCCCTAGCGGGCGCTCAAAAATCGGTTCACAGACCGTGCGCATGGCTGCTTCAAATTCATCGATGCGAGTATCGGCCGGTACCCAGCCTGAGGCCACATGCAGCTCGGCCACGCGGCGATAATCCCGATTAAAAAAGGCAATAAAATTATCGGCTAAATAGCGATGATCCACGGGACTGAGCGAGCCCATAATCCCAAAGTCGACGGCAATGTAGCGGGGATCCTCGGGGTTGCTGACATCAACAAAGATATTGCCCGGGTGCATGTCGGCATGAAAAAAGCTATCGCGAAAGACCTGCGTGAAAAAGATCTCTGTACCGCGTTCAGCAAGCCGACGCATGTCGACACCGGCGTTACGAATCCCCTCAATATCACTGATCTGCAGGCCGTAAATACGCTCCATTACCATGACGTTATGGCGGGTGGCAGGCCAGTAGACATCCGGCACATACAGTAGATCGGAGTCTTTAAAATTACGCCGCAACTGCGAGGCATTGGCGGCTTCGCGCATCAGGTCCAGCTCATCATGCAGCGTTTTATCAAACTCCTGCACCACCTCTACAGGGCGTAGTCGATGTCCTTCGCTCCAGTACCGTTCCGCCAGGCCGGCGAAGGTGTGCAGCACCCGTAAATCGCGCTGAATAGCCTGCTCAATGCCGGGGCGGACCACTTTGACGATGACATCCTGGCCATCATGAAGGCGGGCGGCATGCACCTGAGCGATCGAGGCAGAGGCAAGCGGGGTGTCAGAGAAATGAGCAAACCAGGCATCCAGCGGTTGCTGATAGGCCTGCTCAATGATCTCTCTGGCCGCTGAGCTGGGAAAGGGAGGCACCCGGTCCTGCAAGCGCGCAAGCTCGTTAATGATATCGGCGGGCAGCAGGTCACGCCGGGTCGATAGAATCTGGCCGAACTTCACAAAGATGGGGCCCAGATCTTCTAAGGCAAGGCGAATTCGCTCGGCTTGTGATCGGCGATGACGGCGCAGCCACATCCACGGCATAAACAATCGCAAAAAGCGAAAGGGTCGAAACAAACGCGTGGCAAATAAAACCTCATCAAGCCCATGCCGCAGCAGGACCCAGTTAATTTGCGCAAGGCGTAATAAAATACGTGGATTGGGAATCAAGGGGTATGCTCCGGCTGACGCTGCTGCTCTAAACGGCGCAAGCGTGCCTCAAGCCGATCAGCGGTTTCACGCAGGGCATCCACACCGGCAATAAATTCTTCGGCCTCGGGGGCGGTGGGCAGCCAGCCGCGTTCTTCCGTTGCCAGCTCAGCGAGGTTGCGCAGCAGTGTTTCCGCTCCCTCACGGCCGGCCCCCAGGGTACCGTCAGGATCCAAATTGAGTCCGGAAAACAGCTGTCTGACTTCCTGAATGGTGCCGATATCACCGCGGAGTTGCACATCACGACTACTGCGCTGCCCGCCCGATAGACCAAGGCTGGCAAGGCCTGCAAGGGTCGCCTCTAAGACAGCATCACAATCGTTCAGATCACCCGCTTCCCGAGATAAATGCACCCCGCCCACATGAAAGCCCACGCGTAGGGTGACTTCGGGCTCGTTTAAGCGAAGGCCGAGGGTTTTGCCGATGAGTGGCTCGAGACGTTCATTGAGTAAGGGGTCTCGGGCCAGCAGTCGGTTAATAGCGCGTTCAGTAAACATAACCATAATGCAGAGCTACAATGCCGCCGCTTAAGTTGGTGTAGCCGCAGTCTTCAAACCCCACATCTTCCATAATCTGTTGCAGCGTGTTTTGATCGGGATGCATACGAATGGATTCGGCAAGATACCGGTAGCTATCCGCATCATTGGCCACTAAGCGCCCCATCAGGGGTAGCAGGCGGAATGAATACAGGTCATACACCGGTTGTAGCGACTGCAGATACAGTTTGGAAAACTCTAAAATGACGAGTTTACCGCCGGGCTTTAGTGCTTCGCGCATGGCCGTCAAAGCCCGCGGGATACGGGTGACATTGCGCAGGCCAAAGCCGATGCTGATGCGATCAAACTGCCGTGGCAAAAAGGGGAGTTGTTCGGCATCGGCCAGGGTGTAGTCAACATTGCCCACGACCCCGGCGTTAAGCAGCCGATCGCGGCCGCGCGAGAGCATATCGGCATTAATATCACTCATCACCACATGGCCAGTTTTGCCCACCTGTCGGGACAGGCCCATGCTTAAATCGCCGGTGCCGGCGGCCAAATCAAGGACATGCTGACCCGGCCGTGCATTAATCAGCCGCAGCGCCTGTTGCTTCCAAAGCCGATGCAGGCCCACCGACATTAAATCGTTCATTACATCGTAGCGCTCGGCAACGGAGCTAAAGACCTCGCCGACCCGGCCGGCCTTTTCCTCAGCAGGTACTTGCTCAAAGCCAAAATCTGCCACATCTTTCATGCTGCGCCTCCGTTATTTTCCGGGTTGCGACGCTGATAGCCGGCTGCCTGCAGCTCAGCCAGATAATCGGCCCAGTACTGGTCGTAATGGGTGGCGAGGTCATAAAGAAGATCCCAGGAATACAGTCCCGTGCTATGACCATCATCAAAGACAATACGAATGGCATATTGACCGACCGGTTCTAAATCGGTGATGCCCACCTCTTCTTTGCCGACCTGCAATACGGCCTGACCCGGCCCGTGGCCTCTGACTTCGGCCGAGGGCGAATACACGCGCAGAAACTCAGCGCTGAGCGAATAGGTTTTCCCATCGTCAAACTCGAGCTCCAGGGTGCGTGAGCGCCGATGTAAGCGAATATCGGTAGGGATCACGCCGGTGTTTTTGCGCTCGGGTCTTTTCATGACAGCCTCATAAAATATAGCGGCTTAGATCTTCATTATGCGCCAAATCAGCCAGTTGGGCGTCAACATAAGCGGCATCAATCGTCAGGCTCTCGCCCGAGCGATCGGGTGCCGCGTAGGAAGCAGACTCCAATAAACGCTCCATGATCGTATGCAGCCGCCGGGCACCAATGTTTTCGGTCAGATCGTTCACCTCGCAGGCAATGCTGGCCAGACGGGCAACGGCGTCATCGGTAAACGTCAGCGTGACGCCTTCGGTGGCCATCAGGGCGGTGTACTGGCGCACAAGCGAGGCATCGGGCTCGGTGAGAATGCGCACAAATTCTTCGGCACCCAGCGAGTCAAGCTCTACCCGAATAGGCAAACGGCCCTGAAGTTCAGGAATCAGATCTGAGGGTTTGGAGACATGAAATGCCCCGGAGGCAATGAATAAAATATGATCGGTGTTGACCATGCCATGCCGCGTTGAAACCGTGCTGCCCTCAACCAGCGGCAGCAGATCCCGCTGAACCCCCTCGCGCGAAATATCGCCGCCGCTGCCGGATTCGGCACGACGGGCCACTTTATCAATTTCATCTAAAAAGACGATGCCGCTTTGCTCAACCAATTGCAGGGCTTTGCCTTTAATTTCCTCGTCATTCACCAGCTTGCCGGCTTCTTCATCGCGCAGGACCTTCCAGGCATCGCGAATACGCAGGCGCTGATGCTCGCTGCGCTGTCCGCTCAGATTCTGAAACATGCCCTGCAGCTGACTGCCCAGTTGCTCCATGCCCGGGGGCGTCATAAATTCCATGCCCGGCTGGCTGGCGCGAACCTCAATTTCAATTTCTTTATCGTCTAAATCCCCTTCCCGGAGTTTTTTACGCATTTTTTGACGGGTGCTTTCCAGACTGTTGTCGATCTCGCCACTACTGCTGCGGGCCTGTGGCAGCAGCGCATCGAGAATGCGATCTTCGGCGGCATCATCGGCGCGATGGGCCTGACGTGCCATTTCCTGCTGGCGCACCCCCCC
>JAGXLT010000159.1 GCA_018334525.1 Gammaproteobacteria bacterium | reverse complement strand
CGCAATACTTGAGCAATTACCCAATCTGCCGCATGAGTCAGTGCCAGTGGGTGCCACCGAGGCAGACAACCTTGAGGTGCGCCGTTGGGGTACGCCGCCGGTGTTTGATTTTAAGCCGCGTGATCATGTTGATTTAGGGGATATTAACGGGGGTCTGGATTTCGCCACTGGCGCAAAACTCTCAGGCGCTCGATTTGTGGTGATGCGGCAGGGTATTGCGCGGCTGCATCGTGCCCTTGCGCAGTTTATGTTGGATATCCACACCCGGCAGCACGGCTATCATGAGGTGTATGTGCCTTATTTGGTTAAGCCGGAGGCACTTTATGGCACGGGGCAGTTACCCAAGTTTGCTGATGATTTATTTAAGATCGAAAATCACGACCATCCCCTGCATTTAATTCCCACTGCTGAAGTGCCGTTAACGAATTTGGCGGCTGGCGAAATCCTTGATGCAGAGCAGTTACCACTGGGCTATGTGAGTCACTCGCCGTGTTTTCGTTCTGAAGCGGGCTCTTATGGGCGCGATACGCGGGGCATGATTCGTCAACATCAGTTCGACAAAGTCGAGCTGGTGCAGCTAACCCGGCCGGATGATTCTTATGCTGCCCTAGAGCGAATGACAGGTCATGCTGAGTTCATTTTGCAGCAGCTTGAATTGCCCTATCGGGTGGTCACATTATGCGGTGGGGACATGGGGTTTGCTGCTGCGAAAACCTACGACATCGAAGTCTGGCTGCCGGGGCAGAATGCGTATCGTGAGATTTCTTCCTGCAGTAATACCGAAGGGTTTCAGGCGCGACGTATGCAGGCGCGGTGGCGCAATCCGGAAACGGGCAAACCCGAGCCGTTGCATACCTTAAATGGTTCAGCCCTTGCGGTTGGACGCTGTTTGGTCGCGGTGCTAGAGAATAGGCAGCAGGCGGATGGTCGCGTCGCAATACCTCAGGTACTTCGAGCTTACATGGATGGTAAAGAATGGCTATGAATATGGATAATGTGCATGCGGCAATTCAAGACTGGTTGGCCGCAACCCGAGCGGACGACAGTGAGCCTGCTGATGCCACCCTGCGATATCGCTGGTTTGGCTCGACCCGCGCGGTGTTAGAGGCAGAATCAGCGTACCTAGTGCTTTGCCGCATTGAAACCGATCCCACTGCACGCGGCCAGGGTCAGGCAAGCGAGCTTTTGGAGTGGTTAAAGGGCATTTGTGATCGGTATGGTGTGACCCTGTTAGGCCAAGCGACGGTTGATAATGCCGAAGGCCTTAATCAGGATGCCTTGCTGGCATGGTATTCGCGCCATGGTTTTGAAATTGACAAACGGCCGCAGGGGCAGCCGTTAGTCTGGTATCCGGCGCGGCCGGCCGCTAACGACTAGGCAGAGGCAAGCCGCACTCTGCCGTCGGCGCCTAAGATATTGCGCTGTAGCCACCCCAGTAAAAGCCCGTAGGCGGGTAAAAACAGCAGCATCGAAATAATCAGCTTGGAGGCATAATCTACCGCTGCGATTTCAGGCCAGTTTGCGGCCATGAACGGATCGGGGCTCTGATAGAAGGCAAGGCTGAAAAAGGCAACCGTATCAGCGAAATTACCAAAGATGGTCGATACCGCAGGGGCAATCCACCAGCGCGCGGATTGGCGTAGCCGCTCAAAAATGTGAATGTCGAGCAACTGCCCTAGGGCATAGGCCATAAAGCTGGCCATGGCAATTCGCCCAACAAACGCGTTGACCTCGAGTAGTGCCTGAGCACCCTGAAAGCTGCCCTGTTGAAACAGGACACCGAGTAAATACGAGATAATGAGCGCCGGACCCATTGATAAGAAAATAATTCGACGGGCGGCTACCTTACCGAAGGTACGAACGGTTAAATCAGTGGCAAGGAAAATAAACGGAAACGAAAACGCCCCCCAGGTTGTATGCACACCCAAAAGGTTAATGGGGAGCTGAACTAAATAGTTGCTGGCCGCAATAATGCTGATATGAGCGGCGGCAAGTAACAACAGGGCCTGACGGTATTGATACGGGGTAATGGTTTTCATGACGCAAGATTGTAGCAGCAACCCGCGTCGACAGGTGGCCCAACTTGCATGGCCCTTGATCCTATCAAATATCACTGTGCCTTTGTTGGGGCTGGTCGATACGGCAGTGATGGGGCATTTGCCTGATCCGCGCTATTTAGGCGGCGTTACGCTTGGGGCCGTTTTATTTAGCTTTCTCTTTTGGGGTTTTGGCTTTCTGCGCATGGGCACCACCGGCTTAACGGCGCAGGCCTATGGGCGGGCTGATCAACAGGCTGTATTTCGTTTGTTCCTGCAGAGTTTGCTGCTGGCGGTAGGCATCGGGTTGGTCCTGGTGGTGTTGCATCCAATACTCATCCCGCTGGGTCTGGCATTGCTAAACGGCAGTGAGGCGGTAACGGCGCAGGCGGATATTTACGCGCGCATTCGTATCCTCAGCGCTCCTGCTGTGCTGGCTAATTATGTACTGATTGGCTGGTTTTTAGGTCGCGGTGTGAGCCGAGTGACCTTGTTGCTTATGGTTGTGAACAACCTGATCAATATCGTGCTTGATCTGGTTTTTGTGCTGGTGCTTGGGATGGCGACCGCTGGCGTGGCGGCCGCCAGCGTGATCGCTGATTATCTGACCATGCTGCTGGGTTTATCCCTTGCGCTAGGTGTCTGGCGCCAGTCCGGATGGATGAAAATATCAGGTGTACTGAGAGATGCCGCGGGTTATCGCCAATTGTTATCGGTCAACAGTGCGCTCTTTATTCGTACGCTGTGTCTGCTGTTTGCTTTTGCGTTTTTCCATTCACAAGGAGCGCAATTAGGAGACATCACCCTAGCTGGTAATGCGGTTTTACTGCAATTTGTTCTGCTTGCTTCTTATGGGTTGGATGGTTTTGCGCATGCCATTGAGTCTGTTGTGGGTCGGGCAGTGGGTGCGGCTGATCGACTCAACTATCAGCGAGTGATTCGGGCGGGTTTTGAGTGGTCTTTGGCAACCGCGTTCACCTTAAGTGCGTGTTTTTGGTTATTTGGTGAAGCGTTAATTGCGGTATTAACCGATCTGCCGGCGGTGCGCGAGCAGGCAAGGATGTATCTATCCTGGATGGTGGTTATGCCGATTGTTGCAGCTTTCGCGTATTTGCTGGATGGGATTTTTATTGGCGCCACCCGTACCCGGGAAATGCGCAACACCATGCTTTTGTCAGTGTTTTTGGTTTATTTGCCGTTGTGGTGGGTCACCCAGCCACTGGGCAATCACGGCTTATGGCTTTCGTTTATTGTTTTTAACGCCGCCCGTGGTGTCTTTTTAGGCGCGATCTTTATTCGCGATTGGCGGCGTCTATCGCAGCAAGTAGACGGGCATTCTGCTCCGCGGTTCCCACCGTAATACGTAGGCAGTCGTCAAGTCGGGGCGTATCAAAAAAGCGCACCAGGATGCCTGCTTTTTTCAGCGCCAAATAAAGCGAATACGCACTTTTTTCGGTTTGATTTGGTACCGTTGCCAGGCAAAAATTCGTTTGGCTATTTGGTA
>JAGXLT010000158.1 GCA_018334525.1 Gammaproteobacteria bacterium | reverse complement strand
GGGAGGAACAGTCACCCCTTAAAACCGATGATGAGTGGCGTCAGACGGTATGTCCTTCCTGTGGCGGACAGGCTGAGCGAGAAACAGATACCTTCGATACTTTCGTTGAGTCATCCTGGTATTACGCGCGTTATTGCTGCCCGGATGCCAATGCCCTCCTGGACGAGCGGGCCGACTACTGGTTGCCGGTCGATCAGTATATCGGCGGCATCGAGCATGCCGTAATGCATCTTCTGTACTTTCGGTTCTGGCATAAATTGATGCGTGATCTGGGTTATGTCTCCAGCAGCGAGCCGGCTAGTAACCTGCTGTGTCAGGGCATGGTGCTGGCCGAGGCCTATTATCAGGATAGTGAAGCGCAGGGTCGGGAGTGGATCGCGCCCGCTGAGGTAACGGTAGAGCGGGATGCCAAAGGGCGAGCCGTGGGCGCTAAACGGCACAGCGATGGCTCGGAGGTGGTGGCAACGGGCTGGACGACAATGTCCAAATCAAAGAATAACGGCGAAGACCCCGAGGCCCTGGTCGATCGTTTTGGTGCTGATACGGTCAGGCTTTTTACGATGTTTGCCGCGCCACCTGATCAGGCCCTTGAGTGGCAGGATAGTGGGGTAGAGGGTGCGGCGCGTTTTCTGAGGCGGCTCTATGCGCAGCTCCTTGAGCATGTGGAAGCCGGGTCGGTGCCGGTTGTGCAGTCAGCCGATTTAGATGACGAAGGGCGTCAGCTGCGACGTAAGCTCCATGCCACGATTAGCAAAGTGACGGATGATGTCGGACGCCGCTACACCTTTAACACGGCAATTGCTGCCATTATGGAGTTGTGTAATGCACTGGGGCGTTATAATGGGGTCGGCGAGTCTGCTCGCGGGCTTCGTCAGGAAGCGTTAGAGGCAGTGGTGCTGATGTTGCAACCAATCACCCCGCATCTATCGCATTATCTGTGGCAGGCGTTGGGTTACTCAGGAGCAGCGGTTGATCAGCCCTGGCCTGAGGTGGATGAGCAGGCGCTTGAGCAGGAAGAGGTTGATTTGGTTTTGCAGGTCAATGGCAAACTGCGTGGGCGGATGCGAATGCCTGCTGATGCGGATGAAACAACGGTTCGTGAAGCTGCGCTGGCGGAAAATAACGTACAGCGATTTTTGGAAGGGCTGACTGTGCAACGCGTTATCGTGGTGCCGGGGCGGCTCGTTAACGTGGTGGCAAAGTCATGAATAAATTATCCCGTCATATTTTGACGCCCTGGGTTATCGGATTGCTGGCGGTAGTGTTGGCGGGTTGCGGATGGCAACTGCGTGGCGCAATTGGTGGGGGGTTTCAGGATGTCCCGATTGCTCTGGCGGGCAGCACCGACAATCAGTTTTTTGCGGAAGTTTCAGATGAACTGCGCAACTTAGGCGCCATTATGGTGACTGATCGTGACGCAGCGCAGGCCGTAGTTATTATTGAGCGGGCCGAGGCAACAAGGGCCACTGTGGCAACCGATTCCGACGGTTTTGCGACTGAATATGAACTAACGTATCGGCTGACTTTTCATGTCGAAGCCGGCGGTCTGGGTGATGCAGATCGCTTCTCAGGCGCGTCTCAAACTATTCGTAATACCGAGTCGTACCCGGTTGATCCCAACGATCTGTTGGCAGTCGAAGCCGAGGAAGAGCGTATTGAGGAAGACTTGCGCGCCATGTCGATTCGCTTAATGCTTTCTCGAGTGAGTCGCGCGCTCTAAGCGCGCTGTATGGCCGAGCTTCGCCCGGAACAACTATCGCGCGCCTTAGATAGAGGCCTGGCGGCTGCCTATCTGGTAGCCGGCGAAGAGCCGTTGCTAATTGAAGAGTCGCTGGATTTGATTCGTGCACAGGCGCGAGCCGCCGGATTTACCGGCAGAGAAGTCTTTCATGTTGAAACCGGTTTTGATTGGCAACGGCTGACGCATGCCGCAGACAGCCTGTCGTTATTTAGTGATCAGCGCCTGCTTGAGCTGCGTCTTCCAACCGGCCGCCCGGGTAAAGAAGGTGCTGCGGTTTTAAAAGCTTTGGCGGAACGGCCGGCGGAAGACACGGTCTTGCTGGTGATCTGTGGGCGGCTGGAGCCGGCACAACGGCGTGCGGCCTGGGTAAAAACGCTGACCGATCACGGCACGACGGTGCACGCAGCAAAGTTAAGGCGTGATCAGCTGGAGCGCTGGGTTGAAAACCGGGCCCGCGAGCGTGGCTTAAAGTTAGCGCCTGCCGCAGCGCGGTTGCTGGCGGAGCGCAATGAGGGCAACTTACTGGCCCTTTCGCAGGAGATCGACAAGCTTTTACTGCTGGCAGGTGACCAGGCCAATCAAGTAGAGCAGGGGTTGGATGCCGTGCGAGAGGCCGTTGCTGATAGCGCAAGGTATGCGATCTTTGATTTGCCCGAGGCTGTTATTCAAGGGGATGTGCTGCGGACACAGCGCATCGTTGAGCGATTACGGGCTGAAGGGGAAGAGGCGGTCTTAGTGCTATGGGGTGTGGCACGAGAGCTCCGCGTGCTAGCGGATCTGCAGGATACCCAGGCGCAGCGGGGCGATACGGCAGCGGTATTGCGACGGCATCGTGTGTGGCGAAATCGTGAGGGACAAATGCAGGCCTTATCGCAGCGTGGCCCTACGGGAGGCTGGCGGGGTTTATTGGCCCGCGCTGCTGCGGTTGATCGGATCATTAAGGGCGCGCAGCCCGGAAGCGCATGGGATGAGCTGCTAGAATTGAGCACAGACGCAGCCCGCATAGCGGGCATGACGGTAGCAAACAGGAAGAAGGCATGAGTGATATTCAACGCGAGGTAGAGCAACTGGGCGTTCGTGCTCGAGCGGCAGGTCGAGTGCTGGCAATCAGTGAGGGGCAGCTGCGTGATAAAGCCCTGCTGGCGATGGCTGCTGAGCTGCGCAAGTCAGCAGCAACGCTAATGCAGGCGAATGATAAGGATGTGGAGGCAGGACGGCATGCCGGGCTGGATGCCGCACTGCTCGATCGACTGACACTAACGCCAGAGCGTATCGAGGCAATGGCTGCCGGGCTGGAGCAGATCGCAGCGCTGCCTGATCCGATTGGCGAAATTACCGCTTTAAAGCCAATGCCTTCCGGTATTCGGGTCGGGCAGATGCGGGTACCCCTGGGCGTAGTGGCGATTATTTATGAATCTCGGCCGAATGTGACCGCAGATGCGGCGGGCCTTTGCCTTAAAGCGGGCAATGCCTGCATTCTGCGCGGTGGCTCAGAGTCTTTGCAATCCAATCAGGCGATTGCGCATTGCATTAGTCAGGCGCTTGCTACTGCCGGTTTGCCGGCAGATGCCGTGCAAGTTGTGAAAACGGCAGATCGCGAAGCCGTTGGCGCGCTCATTACACTATCCGAGTATGTTG
The DNA here is from genome assembly GCA_018334525.1 of Gammaproteobacteria bacterium. Taxonomy (GTDB): domain Bacteria; phylum Pseudomonadota; class Gammaproteobacteria; order Nitrococcales; family Nitrococcaceae; genus Spiribacter. Next base: position 162 of record JAGXLT010000158.1, on the reverse strand, counting down.
ATGTGTTGGTGCCACGCGGTGGTAAGGGACTGATAAAGCGAATCAGCGAGCAGGCATCTGTGCCGGTGATTAAACATCTTGATGGCGTGTGTCACTGTTATGTGGATGCGGGCGCGGATCTGGCAATGGCCGAGCGCATCGTCATGAACGCTAAAACCCAGC
>JAGXLT010000157.1 GCA_018334525.1 Gammaproteobacteria bacterium | reverse complement strand
GCGTCGGATCATGTTCCGTCGCGCCATGAAGCGCGCGGTGGGTAACGCCATGCGACTCGGTGCGCAGGGGATAAAAATACAAGTCGGTGGCCGGCTCAACGGCGCGGAAATTGCGCGCAGAGAGTGGTATCGGGAAGGTCGCGTGCCATTGCATACGTTGCGTGCGGATATCGACTACGGGGTTGCCGAGGCACACACCACTTACGGCGTTATCGGCGTGAAGGTGTGGGTGTTTAAGGGCGAAATTTTAGACACCGATAAGGTTGCGGAAAGTCGCTCTTCAGCGGCTTAACGGAACTGTAGGGGAAACGAGATGCTGCAGCCAAAGCGCACCAAGTTTAGGAAGCAACAAAAAGGCCGTAATAACGGACTTGCTACACGTGGTGACAAAGTGAATTTCGGTGAGTTCGGGCTTAAGTCTACAACTCGCGGTCCGGTCACGGCGCGTCAGATTGAGGCAGGCCGTCGGGCGATTAACCGTCACGTGAAGCGTGGTGGAAAAGTTTGGATTCGGATTTTCCCCGATACGCCAATCACCTCCAAGCCACTTGAAGTGCGGCAGGGTAAGGGTAAGGGCAACGTCGACCACTGGGCCGCTAAGGTGCAGCCTGGTCGGGTCATTTATGAGATTGAAGGGGTCCCGGAAGACGTCGCTCGCGAGGCATTCCGCCGCGCAGCTGCCAAGCTTCCGGTTCAAACCCGCTTCGTTGAGCGGACGGCAATGTAATGAAGGCGACCGAACTTCGCGAAAAAGATATGACGGCACTTGAGGCCGAACTGCTTGAGCAGCGTAAAGAGCAGTTTAACTTACGCATGCAGCAGTCCACGGGACAGCTGGCTCGGCCGGATCAGGTGAAGCGTGTGCGTCGGGAAATTGCACGCATCAAGACGGTGATTAACGAAAAGAGTAAGGCGGGCGATAAGTCATGAGCGAAAGCACGAGCGTAAAGCGGACCGTGAATGGCCGTGTAGTCAGCAACCGGATGGAACAGACCATTACGGTGGCGGTTGAGCGCCGTGTGCGGCACCCGCTGTATGGCAAATTCATGCGTCGGACCACGAAAGTCCACGCGCATGATGCTGAGAATGCCTGTCAGATAGGCGACTGGGTTGTTGTTGAAGAGTGTCGGCCGATTTCCAAGAGCAAATGCTGGAAATTGGTTGAGATTGTTGAACGCGCAGCGCAGTAAGCAAGTACGAACTGGAGAATAAGTCGCCATGATTCAGATGCAGACGCTGCTTGGCGCGGCGGATAACAGCGGAGCGAAGGAGGTTCAGTGCATTAAAGTACTGGGCGGCTCTAAGCGTCGTTACGCGGGCATCGGGGACATCATTAAAGTGAGTGTCAAAGACGCGATCCCCCGAGGCCGAGTGAAAAAAGGTGAGGTTTACAACGCTGTCGTGGTCCGTACGCGTCATGGTGTGCGGCGTCCGGACGGGTCTTTGATCCGTTTTGACGGTAACGCCGCAGTATTGTTGAACAATAATCTGCAGCCCATCGGGACCCGTGTTTTCGGACCCGTTACCCGTGAGCTGCGTACCGAGCGGTTTATGCGCATTATTTCCCTGGCGCCGGAGGTGCTGTAGTCATGCGTAAGATTAAAAGCGGTGATGAAGTGATGGTCATTGCCGGCAAAGATAAAGGCCGGCGTGGGCGAGTGATTCGAGTGATCCCGGAGAACGACCGGATCGTTGTTGAGAACGCGAATATGGTGAAAAAACATAAGCGCGCAAATCCTCAAGCAAACGACCCCGGTGGGATTATTGAAAAAGAGATGCCGCTGCATATTTCGAATGTAGCCATCTATAACCCCAGCACCGGTCAGGCTGACCGGGTTGGAATTCGCACGGCGGAAGGCGGGCAAAAGGTCCGTTACTTCAAGTCCGATAACGAACTAATTGATTAGGGTGCCGTGATGGCGAGATTGCGGGAGCAATATAAAAACGAAATTGTCGGGGCGCTGACCGAGCGTTTCCAGTACGCCAATCCTATGCAGGTGCCGCGGCTGGAAAAGATTGTCCTTAATATGGGGCTGGGCGAGGCAACGCGCGACAAGAAAGCGATTGACGGTGGAATGGAAGATCTGGCAGCGATTGCCGGTCAGAAACCGATCGTAACCTACACGCGTAAAGCGGTTGCAGGGTTTAAGATTCGGGAAGATTGGCCGATTGGTGCGAAGGTCACGTTACGTCGTGAGCGTATGTACGAATTTTTGGACCGTTTTGTCAACGTGGCGGCGCCGCGGGTTCGCGATTTTCGCGGATTCTCGCCGCGGTCCTTTGACGGGCGGGGTAATTATAATCTCGGTGTTCGAGAGCAGCTTGTTTTTCCAGAGATGGAGTTTGACAAGATCGATGCCATTCGTGGCATGGATATCGCAATCGGCACTACGGCAACGACGGATGAGGAAGCGATGGCCCTGCTTGAGGGTTTTGGCTTTCCTTTCCGCAAATAAAGAGGGCAGGAAATGGCAAAGGTTTCCATGGTCCAGCGTGAGCTCAAGCGGAAGCGTTTACGCAACCGCTATGCGGAGAAGCGCGTAGAGCTTAAGGAACTAATTCGGAGCCCGGCCACCTCGGAAGAGGATCGGGCAGCAGCGCAGGAAAGGCTTCAAAACCTTCCGCGCAATGCAAGTCCCACTCGTGGGCGTAACCGGTGCAATGTCTCCGGCCGGCCGCGCGGTTATTACCGCAAATTCGGTCTGGCTCGGAATATGCTCCGCCAGGCCGCCATGCGCGGCGAGATCCCCGGCCTGAAGATGTCCAGTTGGTAATTGGCATGGGCAAGGGTAATCAGGCAAGGAACCAGGTGAAGCGAACATGAGCATGACCGATCCCATCGCGGATATGCTGACCCGGATTCGTAACGGGCAGTCAGCTGAAAAACCAGAGGTGGCAATGCCATCCTCAAAGGTAAAACAGGCGATTGCGCGGGTTTTGAAAGAAGAGGGTTACATCCACGACTACCGCGTCGACGGCGACGAGAAAAAGCCGACGTTGTTGGTGACATTGAAATACCACGAGGGCCGTCCGGTCATCGAGGAAATTCATCGAGTCAGCAGGCCCGGCTTACGTCGATTTGAAGGCAAGCGCTCTCTTCCACGAGTACGTGGCGGATTGGGTACAGCCATTGTTTCTACTTCGCAGGGAGTGATGACCGACCGGGCGGCACGTGATGCCGGCCATGGTGGTGAAGTTCTCTGTGTGGTGTTTTAACGACGGGGCAAATGCGCGATGTCTAGAGTAGCGAAAGCGCCAGTACAGATTCCTAAAGGAGTCGAGATCACTCTCGGCGCTGAGCGGGAAATTAAAGTCAAAGGCGCAAAAGGTGAACTGAAGCACACCATTCATGATTGGGTGGATGTGGAGCAGGCAGACGAACAGTTGACCTTTGCTCCTAATCGGGAGCGCCAAGATGCCATGGCTCTGGCGGGCACAACCCGCTCGTTAGTCAACAGTATGGTGATTGGGGTCAGCGAAGGATTTGAACGCCGCCTGCAGTTAGTCGGTGTGAGTTATCGGGCGCAGGCATCTTCCTCAC
>JAGXLT010000156.1 GCA_018334525.1 Gammaproteobacteria bacterium | reverse complement strand
AAAGGAAAACGCTCTGGTTGTAAAGACGCACGCCATGCTCAGTAAGCCGCGACATGGCCTCAGCCACCGCATTGTCCAGCTCCTGGGCATGATTGGCGTGAATCACCATAACGGGCTGCAGGCGGCTGCCTGTCAGCCAGGCCAGCAGCCTGTTATCAATCCGGCTTGGTAAGACGACGGGCAGGCGGCTATGCACGCGCAAGCGGCGCAGATGCGGGATATCGGCCAGGGCATCAGTCAGTTCGCCAAGGCGACGATCGTTCAGGCTGAGCGGATCGCCCCCGCTTAAAATCACTTCCTGAATGCTGCTGTCTCTGCGCAGATAGTCGAGCGCTTCTTGCCACTGGCCGGCGCTGGCGTTGGCTTCTGCATAAGGAAAATGGCGGCGAAAGCAGTAGCGGCAGTTAATGGCGCAGGCGCCGGTGGTAATAAGCAGGGCGCGCCCGAGATATTTATGGATGACCCCGCCGTTATGCAGGCTGGCATGGTCGCCAACCGGGTCTTCGGTAAAGCCCGCGGCAGAGGTTGTTTCAATGCCAAGCGGCAGCACCTGTTGCAGTAATGGGTCGTCCGGATCACCCCTTTTTATGCGCTGGAGATACGCCGGGGGAACGCGCAGAGGAAACAGTTTCGCCGCGGCGCGGGCGGGCTCGAGCAGGGCCGGGTCAAGTTGTAAATGCTCGATTAGCTCGGCGGGATCAGTGATGGCCAATTGCCATTCCCGCTGCCATTGCGCTGGAGTCATGTTCTATCCCTTGAGGTTTTCCGTTAGCATGCTGCAGCATCGATACAGGAATAGGAAGCACATGGCGACTTACAGCACTAATCAGTTTAAATCAGGCCTCAAGATCATGCTGGATGGCGATCCGTTTAGCATCGTTGAAAATGAGTTTGTGAAACCCGGCAAAGGTCAGGCCTTTAATCGGGTGAAGGTTCGTAACCTTAAAACCGGCAAAGTCATTGATCGTACCTTTAAGTCGGGTGAATCCGTTGAAGGCGCCGATGTGATGGAAACGGAAATGCAGTTTCTTTACGGCGATGGCGAGTACTTTCACTTTATGACGCAGGATACATTTGAGCAGCATGCCGCGCCTGCTGCTGCCGTGGGCGATGCAGCAAAGTGGCTCAAAGAACAGGATATGTGCAGCGTGACGTTGTACAACGGTCAGCCATTGTCAGTCGAACCCCCTTCGCATGTGGTTTTGCAGGTGGCTCAGACCGATCCGGGGCTTAAAGGGGATACCAGCAGTGGCGGTAATAAGCCGGCCACGCTAGAGACAGGCGCGGTGGTTCAGGTGCCGTTGTTCATTCAGGAAGGTGAGCTGTTGCGTATTGATACCCGTTCTGGTGAGTACGTCTCTCGAGCGCGTGACTGATTCAAGCTGGGCGCCTACGGCTACCGTTGCGATGCTCAGGCGTCGCGCGGCGCATTTAGCGACTATCAGGCAATTTTTCTTTGCCCGCGATGTGCTGGAGGTGGAAACGCCAGCGTTAGCGGCAGCCGGTGTTACCGCACCGCATATTGAAAGTCTGCAGGAAGCCTCCACGGGGTTTTGGCTGCAGAGCTCGCCGGAATATGCAATGAAGCGATTGCTTGCCGCGGGGGTGGGCGATTGCTATCACTTGGCTCGGGCCTTTCGCGCCGAGGAGCAGGGCCGTTATCACAACCCCGAGTTTACGTTGCTGGAGTGGTATCGCGTGGGTTGGGATGCTGCGGCCCTGATGGCAGAGATCGAGGCCCTAGTCGCTGAAGTGCTCGGCGATGCGCCGGTGCACTCAAAGCGATATGCAGAGGCGTTTCTGGCGGCCGGGCTGCCTGATCCGTTAAGTGCGAGCGATATTGAGTTTGAACAGGCGGCCATTGCGGCGGTTGGCGCGTTACCTGTCGGACTTGATCGCGATGCATATTTGGATTTATTGCTCGATGCGGTGGTCATCCCATCGCTGCCTACGCGGTGTTTTCTCACACATTATCCGGCCTCTCAGGCAGCCCTGGCACAACTCGACCCGAATGATCCGCAAGTGGCACAACGGTTTGAGTTTTTTTGTGACGGTGTTGAGTTGGCGAACGGGTTCGTTGAGCTTACGGCTGCCGACGTGCAGCAGCAGCGATTTTTAAAAGATCAGCGCCAGCGTCAGACACTGGGGCGACGGGCAATGGCAATGGATGAGCGTTTGCTCGCCGCATTGAAGACGGGGCTGCCGGCCTGTGCGGGCGTGGCGCTGGGCGTGGATCGTTTGATTATGCTGGCTGAGGGGGCTGATTCAATCAGCGACGTCATGGCCTTCAGCTGGAAGCGTGCCTGATTGGCCCAGTCGGCCGATGGACATGCCAAGGCGCACTGGCGCATCAACACTAAGCGCGGCATCCCAAATCACCTGGTTTTTCTCAAATAGCAGAATCACCGTTGAGCCCAAATTAAATCGGCCGATTTCATCACCGGCCGCAAACTCGATCGGTCGATGCCGATAATCCCAGCTGCGAATGCGCTGACCCCGAGGGGGCGTGATTTCGCCCTCCCAAACCGTTTCGATGCTGCCCACGCCAATGGCGCCAACAAAAATCAGCATGTACCGTCCCGCCGCACTGCTGAACTCACAAATTACCCGTTCGTTGCGAGCAAACAGCCCGGGCAGATGCTGCACCACCGGCTTGGAAACGCCATAAAGCCGACCTGGAACATGCAGCATGCGGTGCAATGTAGAGGCCGTAGGTAGATGCACGCGGTGATAATCACTGGGCGACAGATAAAGCGTGGCAAAACTGCCATCAATGAAGGGCTCAGCGAGTGTGGCATCACCGGCCAGTAGAGCTTGAAGCGAGTAATCCACGCCTTTGGCCTGCAAGAGCCGATCGCCGGATAGACTGCCGAATTCGCTGATCGCGCCATCGACGGGGCTGATGATTCGATCAGGTGCCGTGGCAAGCGGGCGGGCGTCTTCGCGCAGGGCGCGGGTGAAAAACGCGTTAAAAGACGGATAGTCGGCAGGGTCGCTTGCGCTGGCTTCAGTCAGATCGACAGGATAAAGCCGAGTAAAGCTACCGATTAGCAGCCGCTTCCAGGGTGCCCAGCGCCAGCGTGCCAGAGCATGGATAACACGCGAGATGCCATGCTGTGGGAGCAGTCCGAGCAGCGTTACGAATAATCGGCTGATCACAGTTATTTAGCTCCGGTAATGCGCAGAAAGTCGTGAACAATTTCGCTACGCCCATGGGGCGGATTCCAGACGGCCTTCATGCCGCCTGAGGGATCAATTAATAAAACAGCAGCACTGTGGTCGACCGGGTAGTCACCGTTTTTATCAGGTTCGTGCAGCGTATAGGCAATACCAAGGCCTGCGGTCAGCGTATCAATCGCTTCACGCTCTCCGGTGGCGCCGCGGATGTTGGGGTGAAAGTGCCCAACATACTGTTTGAGAAGGGCGGGGCTATCACGATTTGGGTCAACCGATACAAACAGCACCTCAGGGACTGCCTCAGGCGCCTGTTCCTCAAGGTCGACTAAAACCCCTGTGAGTTGCGCTAAGGTCATCTTTCTCTCC
>JAGXLT010000003.1 GCA_018334525.1 Gammaproteobacteria bacterium | reverse complement strand
ACCAATTACGGTATCAAGGCCATTGGGGAGGCGAGGCAGAAATTCGGTGACGCTGGCTTTTTGCGCAGCAGCGGTTATCGCTGCGTCCGAAGCTTTTGGATCGCCCAGGCGAATATTCTCTCGAATACTTGTATTTGCGAGGAATGCAGGTGAGCCGAGCCAGCCGATCGTTGAGTTTTTAAAGTGCCTGTCCAGTTTGCCGCTCGCCGGAAGTAATCCGGCGATGGCTAAGAGCAGAGAGGTCTTGCCGCTGCCGGAGGGGCCTTCAATCAGGATGCGCTCTCCCAGCTGAGCGCTGAGAAGAGGCACACTGAGGACAGTCCCCCGCCCGGGGCGATCAATACGTAGATTGTGGAGCGTCAGGTTTGCTTGAGGTTTAGACAGATCGGTTGGTTGCACATCATCCGGCGCGTCTTTCCCTGTATTTTCGCCAGCCTGGTCAAGTTCCAGCAGTAGCTCAGCGGCACCCAGCGCTGCGGCGCGGTCATGATAGTGCTGGGCAAGAGTGCGCAAAGGCTGGAAAAACTCAGGCGCGAGTAGCAGCACAAAGAGGCCGCTGAATAATGTCAGGGACGGCGCAGGCCCGTACTCGATGTAGCCTAATAACCCAAACCCCACATAAATGGCGACCACTGCGATTGCGACTGAGGCAAAAAACTCAAGTACCGCAGAGGAGAGAAACGCCACACGCAACACCCGCATACTCCGCCGCCGGTATTCATCTGAAGAACGGATGATGTCGTCGGTTGCGTCGTCCACCCGATTAAATATCTGCAGGGTGGTCAGGCCGCGGACACGGTCTAAAAATTGCCCGGAAAGGCGTGAAAGTGCGGTGAATTGGTCGCGGTTCAAACGCTCAGCGCCCATCCCGACCAGTGCCATAAACAGAGGGATTAACGGAGCAGCGAGGATTAAAAAGCTCGCTGCCAGCCAGTCCTGGCTGAAGACCACGATGGCAATGGCTAATGCGACAGCAACGGCAATAAAAAGCTGTGGAAGGTAACGCGCAAAGTAGCCATCTAATGCATCAACCTGATCGGTGATCTGACTGGCAAGCTCACCACGGCTTTTGTCGTTGAATCCTGTGGGGCCGAGTGCCTCGGCTTTAAGAAGCAGACGTTGGCGAACCGTAGAGCGAATCGTCTGCGACGCCCGAATGCCAGCCCGTGCCTTTAACGACTGAAAAATTGGTCGCAGTAAAACTACTATGACCAAGGAAGCGGCTGTAACGACTAAATCGCTTAGAGGCTGACCCTGCATGACGACGTGATGGACCAACCAGGCGATCAGGCCGGCCTGACAGATGATTAACAGGCCCTCAAAGAATCCGTAAAGAGCAGCAAGGCGGAGGGGCCAAAGAGTGACTGTCCTTTGTTTCGCAAGCCATTGAGATGCGGTCACCGCTAGTGGTAGCCCTCACCGGCACGCACTTTTCCGCGGAACACCCAATAAGTCCACGCGGTATAGCCTAAAACCACAGGGATGACGAAAAGTACGCCGATCAACAGGAATAACTGTGACTCTCTGGCCGATGCCGCGTCATAGAGTGTGTAGTCGGGTGGGACGACATAGGGCCATTTGCTGGCTAGTAGACCCAGGTAGGTGAAGATAAAAAGTGCCATAGTTGCGACAAATGGCGTGCCTTCACTGCGATTCCGAACGGCACGAATGATGATTAACGCGCTAACCAGTGCGCCCGCTGGCAGTAACCAGATTGATAGGATGTTGCTAAACCACCGATCACGGACAAATTGATCGACTAATGGTGTCCAGACCCCGATTACAACGAAAATAAAAAGCACCGCTGCGAGGAGTTTAGGCGTTAGGCGATAGGCCCAATCCTGAATTTCACCTTCTGTTTTCATAATTATCCAGGTGCTGCCAAGCAATGCATAGCCAAGCACTAAACCTACACCCGTCATAATTGAAAAGGGTGTGAGCCAATCAAAGGCGCCACCCACGTAAACCTTATTTTCCGTAGCAAACCCTTGGATATAAGCGCCAACGACGATGCCCTGCGCTAATGCAGCAACGGTAGAGCCTCCCGCAAATGCCGCACTCCAGTATTTTTTGGTTTTTGGCGTAGCTTTAAAACGAAACTCAAAGGCTACGCCACGAAAGATTAAGCCGGCTAGCAGTAGAAATACCCCGAGATATAAAGCGGGTAATAGCACTGAGTAAACCAGTGGGAAAGCACCTAGCAGCCCTGCGCCACCCAGCACCAGCCAGGTCTCGTTGCCATCCCAGACCGGTGCCACGGTATTCATCATGACATCTCTGGATGTTTCATTCGGTGCGAAGGGATAAAGGATGCCAACGCCTAAATCAAATCCATCCATCAGGACATACATGATGACGCCAAACGCGATAATGACCGCCCAAATGATGACAAAGTCGATCACGACCAATCTCCTTTGATCGGGCTGGCCGGACTGCCCTGAGCAATAGGGCCGCCCGCTGACAAGGGGCGCTTGGCATGCGCGCCGGATTCGGGGGCATGTTCATCCATGCCGCCCATCACAAGACGCCAGATGTAGTAGCCGCCTGCCGAATAGACAATGGCGTAAACGCTCATGTATCCGATAAGCGTAGCCAGTGCCATCCCGCCAGTTAGAGAGGGCGTCAGACCTTCCCTTAAGCTGATCATTCCGTGAACAAGCCAGGGTGAGCGCCCCACTTCCGTTGTAAACCAGCCTGCGATAACGGCAACAAACGGGGTGGCAACCATTAATGGCAGGATGCGGTGGAAAAACCCTGGCTTGTAGAGTTGTCCACGCACTCGAAGAAACAGACCCCATAGCGCGACTGCAATCATGAGAAAGCCGATACCCACCATAATGCGGAATGACCAGAACACGATGGCAACAGGAGGTTGTTCTTCAATTGGCGTATCGGCAATGCCGGGAACTACACCATCTGCGCTGTGCGTCAAAATAATGCTGGCCATATTTGGAATGCCGATTTCAAACCGATTGGTCTGTGCGGCCTGATCCGGCAGCGCAAACAAAAGCAGCGGCACATTCGACTGAGTTTCCCAGTTACCCTCCATCGCGGCCACTTTAACGGGCTGGTGTTCAAGCGTATTTAGCCCGTGAAAATCACCAATCACCGCTTGAGTCGGCGCTAAAATAAGGATTAACCAAAGGCACATGGAAAGCGCACGGCGATTCGCTTCCACATGATGCTGCTTAATCAGGTACCACGCACTGACGCCGGCAACCACAAAGGCGCCGGTTAAAAAGCTGGCCACTGCCATATGCGCGAACCGGTAAGGGAACGACGGATTGAATATAGCCTCACCCCAGCTGCGGACATGCAGAATGCCGTCCTGGAATTCGACGCCAGCCGGTGTATGCATCCAGCTATTAGCCACTAGAATCCAGAATGAAGAAATGAAGGTGCCCAGTGCTACCATCAGCGCTGCAAAGAGGTGGGTTCCCTTTGGCACTTTGTCTCGCCCAAAGAGCAGCACACCCAAAAACGCCGCTTCAAGGAAAAAGGCGGTCACAACCTCATAACTTAAAATCGGGCCAAGGAAGTTGGCTGACATCCAGGAAAAGTTGCTCCAATTCGTTCCAAACTGGAATGACATGACGATGCCTGAAACAACGCCCATACCGAATGTCACCGCAAATACTTTCGTCCAAAAGCGACTCAGTTGCGCCCATTGAGGATTATTCGTTTTGAAGTGCAGAGTCTCGAGCAGCGCAATGTATGAGGCAAGCCCGATGGTGAACACCGGGAAAATGGCGTGGAACGAAACCACAAAGGCGAATTGAATTCGAGAGATAAGTAGGGGATCTAATTCCATGATACTGCCTCAGTTATGCCGGGTCGCATTGCTAAACTGCTCAAGCCGGGTGATATCGATTAATTCAACTTTGCCGCGTTCAAGTCTTACCAACCCTTTTCGCTCAAAATCTTTGAGCAGTCGGCTGATGACCTCGCGCGCTGTGCCCAGCTCAGCGGCAAGAGTTTGGTGAGTTGCATTCACCACGCAATCGCGCTGAATGCTCAACAGCCGCTCTGCCAAACGTTCGCTGACCCGTCCAAAAGCCACTTCTTCAACGACCCCCATGAGGGTCCGCATACGCTCTCCGTAACTCTCCAGCACATAGCGCCGGAATGTCGGGTCTTCGTCGATTAATCGCTCTACTGTGGAGCCTGTTAATAGCAAAACGTGACTGTCCTCTTCCGCGATGGCTTCAGCATCGTATCTGCCGGATCCGAATAAACAGGCCAGGGATAACGGGCAGACACCTCCAGTTTTGAGTCGATAAAGCACAATTTCGTTCCCGGAAATGCCACTCATTTGCAGGCGAATGGCGCCTTTTATAATCAGCGGCAGTCCGGCACATGCCTCGCCAGAGCCAAAGATCTTAGTGCCGGCTGGGATGTCAAGTTGACGACAGCGGCGAAAAAGATCGGATCGGTCTGTCTCATCCAGCCCTAAAAGTGCCGGGTGCGCTTGGTCTCCAACCTCTCCACAGTCAGTGTGCCGCATCGCTATGTTTGCCTCCGTGACTTGATCACTGAAAGACTCGGGGTCATGAGCGCTAACTAACCTATTATCAGTATATACAGGAGTTATTGACGTGTTTACACAAAATGTTGGGTCAATTGATCGCGTTCTTCGCGGGGCACTGGGCATTTTTCTAATCGCCCTTGCTGTGTTCGGCGAGGGCATGGTCTGGGGTTGGATTGGCGTTGTGCCGCTCGCCACAGCAGCAGTGAGTTTTTGCCCTGCCTATCGCTTAATCGGCCTGAACACCTGTGGGCGCAAATAAAAATCCTCCGCCGGTCAAAGCAACCACCGGCTAAAGCCTAGTAGTCGCAATCCATTTCTTTCGCCCGTTGTCGCGTGGCGGCGGGATCTCTGCGATTACGCTTCACTTCAGGGCTTGCCTCGGGCCAGCCCTGCAAGTTGTCCATCAACAGGTTGGTGAGCATATCGAGGTGATCATCACGAGAGTTCAAAGCGCGAATGTAGCGCAACGATTCACCGCCGTGTTCTTCAAATATTTCCGCGTTTTCGCCCTCGATCTCCTCGAGCGTTTCCAGGCAATCCGCGGAGAATCCGGCGCAGATCACATCGAGTTTTTTCATGCCGGATTTGGCTAATGCCTCAACCGTGGCGTCGGTATAGGGCTGTAGCCAGACTTCCCGGCCAAATAACGATTGGAATGTGACTTGCCATTCACCATCGGGAATCTCTAATCGCTCTGCGACGAGGCGTGCGGTTTTTTGACACTGGCAATGGTAGGGGTCGCCATTCAACAGGTAACGCCGCGGTGTACCGTGGAAAGAGAAAAGGATTTTTTCCGCGCGACCATGCTCTTTCCAGTGTTCTGTAATGGTGTTGGCCAGTGCTTCAATATAATCCGGGTCATCATGATACTGGCCGATAAGACGCAGCTCCGGCACCCAGCGCCAGCGCTTCAGCTCGTCAAACACGGCATCATACGTCGAGCCCACGGTGGCCGCTGAGTATTGCGGATACAGGGGCAAAACAATAATCCGTTCAGCGCCTTGTTCGCGAAGCTTTCTCAGCCCCTCCCGAATGGAAGGATTGCCGTAGCGCATCGCAAGCTCTACAGAAAAGGGGCCGCTGAGTTTTTCCGCTAACCGTTCGTTAATACCCGCGACCTGGGCTTTGCTGATAGTCAGTAGCGGAGAGCCTTCATCTTCCCAAACTTCGGCATAGGCAGCCGCCGATTTCTTGGGGCGAGTGCGCAGAACAATGCCATGCAAAATCAGCCACCATAGCGGACGGTTGATTTCTACGACTCGCGGGTCACCAAGGAATTCTGCAAGATAACGTCGTAGCGCCGGTGCTGTTGGTGCATCAGGGGTCCCCAGATTGGTGATAAGTACGCCGAGTCGGGGAATATCATCGTGACGGGCGTTCGGCTTCGCGCTGAACATTGGCATAGGTGTTTTCCTGAATAACTGTTTCTTTGATTTTAACGTAAGCCGCTTAGCAACGGTTGGGTGGCTGTGCATTCAAGATCACGCAACAGGCCATCACCTAAGTTATAAACTAATCCATGCACCCGAATTGGTATCCCGCGCTCCCATGCGTTACGCAATATGGGTGTCTCACTGAGACGAATGACCCCTTCAATCACATTTAGTTCGGCCAGTCTGTTTTGACGGGCGTCATCATCCTCTAGCAGTGCAAGTTCTTCTCGATGTTTTACTCCAAGGCGACGTACCGGCTCGAGCCAATGATCGGCAAGGCCATGATCGTGCGATTCCATGCTTGCGCGTACGCCACCGCAGCCGTAATGACCGCAGACCAGCACTTTAAGAATGCCTAGGTTGTTCACCGCAAACTCGAGTGCGCTTAGCAGATTCAGATCGGAGGAGTGAACAACATTGGCGATGTTGCGATGGACAAACACCTCGCCAGGCCCCTGTTTAGCGATCACGTTAGCCGGAACGCGGCTATCAGAGCAGCCAATCCAGAAAAATTCTGGCTGTTGTCCTTTGGTAAAATCCTGAAAATAATGCGGGTTCTCCCTACACTGAGAGGCCGCCCATTCCCGATTTCGGCTGAGGAGTTCATCTACCATCGACGCTACTATTACGGATATTGAAGTTCAACGAAAGCCAATTCGTCATTTTTATATTCGCGTGCTGCCGCCCGATGGCAGAGTCGTAGTGAGCGCACCGCAAGGCGCAAGCCAGGCCTCTATTGAAAAACTTCTTGCTGACCGCGCGGGATGGGTTCAAAAACAGCAGCAGCGAATTGCAGAGCGCGAACAGGCCTACCCAGCGACACCTCCTGTCGTCGATGGAAGTCAGCACATCTTTGAAGGCCGGAATTTAACGCTTTCTATCCATCAGGTGCCGGGGCGATCATTGATGTCAGTAAAAGGACAGTCACTTTTTCTCCAGGTCCCGCCCGGTCTTGGAGAGCAGGGCCGGCGACAGGCATTGGAGCGCGGCTATCGAGAGGCGCTGCAGGCGCGGTTGCCTTCGCTGATCGCTGCATGGGAGCCTGTAATGGGCGTTAACGTCGCAGAATGGCGGGTTCGTCGAATGAAACGATTATGGGGCAGCTGCAACACCGTTGCGCGGCGTATTTGGTTAAACCTTGAGCTAATCAGGCGCCCGCCGGCGTGTTTGGAGTTTGTACTGGTACATGAGATGACGCATTTACTTGAGCGAGGCCATAATCAACGCTTTTATCGGTTAATGGATCAATTTATGCCGGATTGGCGTGAGCGACGTCACGGGCTTCATGCGCGTATAATTGAGCCATAGTTACAAAAATTTGAGGAGAAGAAATGTCGATCGAATTGAAGGACTCGTCCCTACTGGAACCACGGGCACTGATTGCTGGCGAATGGGTCGCAGGGGCGTCGCAAGCAGACGTGATTAACCCGGCGACCGGCGAGGTTGTGGCGCGAGCTGCAGATCTAGGCGTGGATGACATGCGTCGAGCCATTGATGCAGCCTACGCAGCCGGCCCGGCATGGGCGGCAAAAACGGCAAAAGATCGAGCCGACATTCTTATGCGCTGGCATGACCTGATGATGGAAAATCAGGAAGACCTCGCCCAGATTTTGACAGCGGAAATGGGCAAGCCGATTGTTGAGTCCCGAGGCGAGATTGCTTACGGGGCAAGTTTTATTCGTTGGTTTGCCGAGGAAGCTCGGCGCATTTACGGAGATATTATTCCGGCACCATTGGCAGATCGACGGATGATGGTGCTGCGACAACCGATCGGTGTGGTCGGCTCTATTACACCCTGGAATTTCCCGAATGCGATGATTGCGCGCAAGGTAGCCCCGGCATTGGCTGCCGGTTGCACCTTTGTGGGTCGTCCTGCAGAAGATACGCCGCTTTCCGCAACGGCAATGGCTGTTCTTGCGCAGCGAGCGGGTGTGCCGGACGGTGTTCTTAATATTGTCACGGGAACCGACGCGGCGGGTCTTGGTTTGGAGCTTTGCACGAACTTTAAAGTACGTAAGCTCACGTTTACCGGTTCAACGGAAGTGGGCCGTATTCTTATGCGCCAGTGCGCGCAGAACATTACCAAGCTCTCGCTTGAGCTGGGTGGTAATGCACCGTTTATTGTATTTGATGATGCCGATGTGGATGCTGCCGTTGATGGCGCAATTGCCGCGAAATTCCGTAATGGAGGGCAGACCTGCGTTTGCGCTAACCGTATTTACGCACAAGCGGGTATTTATGACGCTTTTGTCGAGCGACTGGCTGAGAAAGTAGCGGCACTGCAGGTCGGTCCTGGTCATGACGATCAAACCCAGATTGGTCCCTTAATTAATACCGATGGCGTTGCCAAGGTACAGCGACATCTTGATGATGCGCTTGCTAATGGTGCGCGCGTTCTGACAGGTGGCAAGGGCCATGCGCTGGGTGGTCTTTATTTTGAGCCGACGGTGATCGCAGATGTTGGCGAGGGCATGGCGCTTTTAAATGAAGAAACATTCGGCCCCCTGGCCCCCGTCGCACGATTTAATACCGAAGAAGAGGCGATTACTCAGGCCAATGACACAGAATTTGGCCTTGCCGCATACTTCTTTAGTCGCGATTTATCGCGGATGTGGCGTGTTTCTGAAGCATTGGAGTATGGCATTGTGGGTGTCAATTCCGGCGTCGTCTCGACTGCCGAGGCACCGTTCGGGGGTGTGAAAGCCTCTGGCCTGGGTCGCGAGGGATCGCGCTACGGCATCGAGGATTTCCTCGAGATGAAGTATATTTGCGTGACCATATAAGGAGTTATAGATGGATAAGCCAAGGAAGGTAAGCGGACGGGCTGCTCGAATTGCCATCGTCTTGGGCGGGGCACTATTTTTGGGTGGCTGCGCCGGCGTTGGTCAGCAAGAGCAAATGGAGGCTTTTTCCGCCCATTGGGTTGGGGGTGATTACCAGGCTGCGGCACAGGTAACAGGCGGTCAGCCGGATTCGATCAGCGAATCTGAAATCAATAACCTCAGTCTGTTTGAGTTGCTGCATTTTGCCGAGGCTTCTCGCCTGATTGGTAACGACGAGGTAGCTGTGCAGGCGTTTGATCGTACGGAAGAATGGTTTCGACGGTTCGATGAACAAACGCTTGCGGCTGCTGCGGCCCAGCAGGTTTCTGCGGTGTTGGTGAACGATACCGTCATGGAGTATCGCGGCTATCTTTATGAAGCCATCCTTGCCAACAGCTACAAAGGCATGTCGTTTCTCGCCATGGGAAATGCTGAGTTGGCGCGCGTTGAGTTCAATCGCGCTGATGAGCGAACCCGACGTGCATTAGCCTATTTTTCGGATGAGCTTGAGGCTGAGCAACGCGCGCTGGCTCAGCAAGAGGGTCGTCGAGAGCAGGCCCAGGCCGTGCAGGCATCGATGCGCAATCCGGGTACGCGGCAAGCATTGCGTGAATCTTACGGTGATCCCAATCGATGGGCCGCTTATCCTGATTTCGTCAACCCATTCGCCACGCATTTGCACGGTCTTCATTTTATGGCCAGTGGTGCGTCATCTCAGGATATTGAGCGAGCCGTTGCATCGTTTGAGCGAGTAGCCGGAATGACAGGGAACGTGGTTGCTGCAGCGGATCAGGAGCTTGCCGAGCAGATCGCCAAGGGCGAGCTTCAACGCGCAGCACTCCCGGGCCTGATTTGGGTAGTTTATGAAAATGGCGTAGGCCCGCATCTGGTTGAAGATCGGATCGATCTGCCACTGGTGCTGCTTACCGGCGGCCGGCAAGGGACTCCCTTTTACACGGGTATCGCATTACCCCGGCTGACGGGTGGGCAATCAGCAACAGCGGCTATCACGGTTAGTGACAGTGCGGGTAATCAGGTGCGTACGGGGCGACTGGCGGAAATGGAGCGAGTGATGAACACAGAGTTCAAGGCTCGTTTTAATGGCATTTTATTTCGGTCGATGACCTCTGCAGTAGTAAAAATGTACATGCAAGCGGCGGTCTCTGAAGAGTTTGGAGATGTTGGTGGTTTGCTTTCAGGAATCGTCGCAGCAGCAACAACGCAGGCCGATACCCGGTCGTGGCGAGCACTTCCCAACGAGTGGCAGATCGCACGCTTGCAACAGCCGGCAGATCGGGTGTTGAGCGTGAGTGGGCTTAGCGGGGGTCAATTGCAGATCGCAATGCCTGACTGGCCCATGACCATGGTCTACATCAAGCAGCCGGGTGCGACAGCAATGCCGGTAGTCCGGTTAATTGATTTGTCGGGCCGCAATCGTGCTATCAATCCCATGCTCGATACGCAAGTGGCAGGAGCTTCTCAATGAATGATCGATTAATAAAGTGGTTTGTTATGGTTGCACTGGTACTGGCGTTATCAGCCTGTGCGCCTATGCAAACGGAACCCCGTGTCACCTATCCGATTGTTCCCGCGGGGAGCCATCTGGATATGGAATATCCCATCACCAATCGAATGCGCGAAGTTGAAGTGCAGATTATCCGTCCCGGTACGCGGCCGGTTGTTATTGTGACAGGTATGGGTAGTCGTTCTCGTACGGGCATTGAGTGGTCGGCAACCTGGATTGACGGCAATGGACGGGAAATTCAGGGAACAAGCAGTCGATTCCGGCGGGCGACAATCAATCCTGGCGTTCGCTTCCAACTGGAAGCAGAGGCACCGGTTGAGTCGGCAGAGTCGGTCCGTGTTCGAATTCGCCAATCTGGAAATATGTGAGGTTTTTAAAGATGACCCCTTCGTACGTTAAAAAATTGGGTATTGGGAGCATCGTTTTGCTCACGTCGTTAGTCATCATGGGTTGTGCCCCTTCCACCGTTTATGTTGATACCGCGGATGACCGTGGTGAGGCCGTAATGGCGCTGGATTATCGCGACTTTGAGAGTGCCGCTGGCGAAATGGTCGATGGCATGCTGGGTTCGCGAGCACTGGAGAATCCAAGAGGAGGGCGTTATGTATTGGTCGTCAGCCGTATCGTGAACGACACGATGCAGCGAATCGATACCGATCAGCTGGTCAGGAAAATCCGATCGGATCTGCTGAATTCCGGTCGTGTGGTGGTGACTACTGCGGTCGGGCTGGATGGTCCGGAAGATGAAATGAATATGGCCGTGCGTCAGCTCCGTGAAAGTGGTGAGTTCAATCAGAACACCGTGCAGGGCGAGGGGCAGCTGATTGCGCCTGATTTGTCACTCTCCGGTGTGATCCGGCAGCGAGACATTCAGATGGATAATCGCCAGCAGCAGGTTGAGTACTATTTTGAGTTGGCAATCACAGATTTATCGACCGGTCTTGCGATTTGGGAAGATCAAGAAGTGATTGTTAAGCGCGGCTCTAATCGCGCGCCAACCTGGTAGTTAAGGAGCAAAGGAATGCGCAAGCTGAGTAGAAACTGGATGGGGTTGCAGGTTATCGGGTGGCTGGCATTTCTCATGATCACCTCATCGCTGGTCTTTGCCAACGAAGCCGATGAGGCCAACGAAGCTGAGGAGGCAACTTCTTCCCCAAGCCACATTTTTCCGCTTGCTTCCGAGCAGAGTGGATCCGGCATTTTAACGGATCGTGATGCCTATCTGTCATCGCGCGGCTGGTCCATTGGATTTCATGCGGATAACCCCGGCGGCAGCTACATCGGCTGGGGGCAAGCCGATATCCTGACAGGAGCGACCAGCCCTGATTACGGCGGAGCACGCATTGCCGCGGTTGATGCCGCGGTGACCGATGCAATGGGTGCATTTGCATTATCCAGTGGCACTAGCGCGCAAGCTGAATTGATTCGTAGCGTTGTGAATGATCCCAATGCGCTCAGGCGAGCGCAGGAGCAGGCAGGCGAAGATTTTCGGCGTGCAGTTAGCGATCGGCTTAAAAATTTAACAACGGCGCAACTGGACAAGGCGCTGTCTGAGTTGGGGGTTGACCCTGCTGAACATCAGGCCTTGGATTTCTCTGAGCAAGTCACGCTGATGGAAGAGCGAATGCAGGCAAGAACGGCGCGACAGGCCTTTGAAAGCTTTCGTGGTGTGCGGCTGCTCAAGACCTTTGAAGAAGAAGGTGCAGTGGGTGCGTTAGTGATCCATAACCCTCGGTTTGCTGAGCTGGCAGACAATATTGTGCGGGGCAATCTGGCGGCGATTGGTCAGGGCGTATCCTCTGATGCGGTTGATCAGATTGCCAACCAATTGTCGGCCGAAGAGCTACTGTTTATGCATGGAGTGCGGCTGCTCAGGGATGGGGATGGCAATCCGGTAATCGTGGCCTTTGGCCAGCAGTCGCCCTCGGTCACCCGCGCGGATAGTGATCGTATGATTAATATGGCGATCACCGCCTCAGAGCGGGGAGCCAGCCTTAATGCGGATCGCGCAATTGCAGAGTTCCTCGGTGCGCAGGTTGAGGTGGAAGATCAGCAGCTGGCAGAGGCTTTGGCACAGGTCACCGCAACAGCAAGCGGAGACAATGTCACGCAGAGCGAATCTTCGCGCTTTGTACAAAGTCTGAATAGCCTGATTCGTCAGCGCAGCCAGATGGACTTAACCGGCATTACCACCGTGCGTTCCTGGCGCACCAATCATCCTGATACCGGGCATTTGTATG
>JAGXLT010000155.1 GCA_018334525.1 Gammaproteobacteria bacterium | reverse complement strand
GGGCGTGCTGCATACGGGGGAAACCTACACCACCCATGTCGAACCGTTTGAAGGCGCAAATCTTGATCCGAAATCGCTGGAATTTAATGGCATCGATCCGGATCATCCGCTGCGAATGGCCGTTTCAGAAGAAGCAGCGCTTAAGCTCATTTTTCAGCCCATTCGCGAAGAAATTCGTGCTACCGGCTGCACCCGCGCGGTATTGGTGGGGCACAATGCCTGGTTTGATCTGGGTTTTTTGAACGCAGCTGCCAATCGCGTACCGATTAAGCGCAACCCATTTCATCCGTTTTCCTGCTTTGATACCGCCACTCTGGGCGGATTGGCTTATGGCCAGACTGTGCTGGCCAGAGCAGTCGGCGCAGCAGGGCTTTCGTGGGATGCGCGCGAAGCACACTCTGCGATTTATGATGCGGAGAAAACTGCTGAGTTCTTCTGCACGGTCGTTAACACCTGGGACCAGGTGGCCGGCAGGCCTGCTGCCGACCCCCATTAAACCCGGCGCTACTCGGCGCTGCCGCTTGCGCTCTCTACGGCCTTTTTGAGCTCGCCACTTTCATACATTTCCATAATAATGTCGCAGCCGCCCAGCAGCTCACCGCTCACGTACAACTGGGGAATGGTCGGCCAGTTCCCATAGTCTTTAATGCCCTGACGAATGCCCTCGTCCTCAAGCACGTTAACGTAAGCAAACTCGACCCCACAGCCGGCCAATGCCTGTGCAGCGCGCATCGAGAAGCCACATTGTGGAAACTGCGGGGAACCCTTCATGTAAAGAATGACCGGGTTACCTTCTACTTGCTCGCGAATACTCTGTTGGATGTCCGTCATTATTCCTTACCTCTTAAAAATTATTTTGATTGTACGTGGTGATAAAAAAACACGCGAGGGGAAAAACTGCGCCAGATACGGTATGCTCCGCGCCCATGGAACAAGATCATCTTTCTGAAACAACGTTTGAATCACTCGCCTTACATGAGTCTTTGCTGACCGGCCTTAAAGAAGCCGGCTTCGACCGATGCACTCCGATCCAGGCGGCCACTTTACCACTCGCGCTAGAGCGCAAGGATATTGCAGGACAGGCACAAACCGGCACCGGTAAATCGG
This sequence comes from Gammaproteobacteria bacterium, assembly GCA_018334525.1. Lineage (GTDB taxonomy): Bacteria > Pseudomonadota > Gammaproteobacteria > Nitrococcales > Nitrococcaceae > Spiribacter. The sequence continues at coordinate 2,442 of JAGXLT010000155.1, read as the reverse complement.
CCGCCTTTTTGCTGGCCTGCATGCATCTGCTGATGACGAACCCGGTGGCAGCAGATAAAAAAGGCCCATGGGCCATTGCATTGGCGCCCACGCGTGAGCTTGCCCTGCAGATCCATAAAGATGCGGTGCGCCTAGGTTGGTTTACCGGTATGGAGTTCGCCTGCATCTATGGCGGCACAGGTTATGAAAGCCAGCGCAAGACGCTGGAAGCCGGCGCCGACATCGTCATCGGCACACCCGGCCGAATCATCGATTTCTACAAACAAGGCGTCTTTACATTAGAGAACATCGAAGTCTGTATTCTGGATGAGGCCGATCGAATGTTTGATATGGGCTTTATTGCCGATATTCGATACCTGTTACGCCGCATGCCACCGCCGGAGAAGCGACTTAATCTGCTGTTTTCCGCCACGCTGTCAGAACGCGTCCGCGAGCTTGCCTATGAGCATATGAATGAGCCCGAGGCAGTCACCATTGAGTCAGAGACCATCACTGCAGACCGGGTACGCCAGCAGCTTTATCATGTGCAGAACACCGATAAAATCCCGCTACTACTGGGCATTTTGGGTCAACTTGAGGCAACCCGTACGCTGATTTTTGTGAATACCAAGCGAGATGCCGACAAAGTCACCGGGTATTTACGGGGCAACGATATCAAAGCGGCGGTTATCTCTGGCGATATTGCTCAGAATAAGCGCGAACAGCTACTTGGAGAATTCCAAAGCGGTCAGTTGCCGGTACTGGTTGCAACCGACGTTGCTGCTCGCGGGCTACATATCCCTGAAGTCAGCCACGTTATTAACTACGATCTGCCGCAAGATGCTGAGGATTACGTGCACCGTATCGGACGCACCGCTCGGGCCGGAGCAGCTGGCGATGCAATCAGCTTTGCCTGTGAAAGCTACGTCTACTCACTGCCTGATATCGAACAGTATATCGATCAAAAAATTCCTTCAGAAATGGCGCCCGAAAGCCTCTTGGCAACAGACATTAAGCCACCAGCAAGGATGCCAGGCCGACGACCCACCAGGCGCAATGGCGCTTCCTCATCGTGAGCTGTGGTTAGCCTACGCAGGGCTGACGGTAACCGCTTTATTCTGGGCAGCTAACGCTGTTGCCGCGCGCGGGTTTGCCGGTGAAATACCACCGGTTACGCTCGCTTTTTGGCGCTGGATTATTGCGCTGGTTATCCTGCTTCCGATTGGACTACCCGGGCTATTAAGGCATCGCGATGTTGTAAAAAACCAATGGCGCGACATGCTGCCCATTGCCGCCTTTAGCGTTGGCGCGTTTAACACTCTGCTTTACGTGGCAGCGCAAACAACGACCGCGCTGAATATCGCGCTTTTTAACTCGACTCTGCCTATTGCCGTTGCATTAATGGCATGGGCAGCACTGGGTGATGCAGTTAGCCGCAGCAAAGGTGTGGGAATTATTTTCGGGCTTTGCGGCATGCTTGTGATTATTACCGAAGCCGCTCCTGCTCGATTACTGGATCTCGACTTTGCCATTGGCGACCTGGTGATGGTGAGCGCCGTGCTGTGCTGGGCAACCTTCTCTATTCTGTTGCGCCGCAGCCGGATCCCACTGCCAGCCATGTCGTTTCTACTATTGCAGATTGCCCTGGGCCTGCCGTTTATTCTGCCCTTTTTTCTGTGGGAATCAGCGGTTAGCGGGTTCTACGTGCCACCGGCGGAAGCTGCCTGGGTCTTTCCGTTTGTGGCTATCTTTCCCGGCATTCTGGCGTATGCTTTTTGGAACCGGGGTGTGCAACATGTCGGGCCCGCCCGCTCCGCGATGTTTTTGTACCTAATTCCGGTGTTCGCGGCTCTGCTTGGTGGCTTATTGCTGAATGAGTCGTTCGCACTGTTTCATGCCGGCGGTGGCCTGTTAATTCTAATCGGCCTGTATCTGGCTGCACGCCCTCAACTCAGTCATAGTTAAACGAATAAATCACATCCACGGCACTATCACCGCCGGTCACTGCCTCAAGATATAACTGCCGGCTCAGGTAATAGCGCAGGCTTAAGGTGTTCTGTGGCTGAAACATATTAACGCCATAGCGCACCAGCAGATTCGGCGCGATGTAGCCGGAGATGGCGACTTGCGCATCTTCTCCCTGACCACGGGCTTCCAGCTGAAAGTCTCGAATGCCCAGCTGCTCGGCCAGTGCCGTACCCCATTTACCCCCACCAAGCACACCCAGCGACAACGCAGCCTGTCCTAATAATGCCTCTTCGCTCGCACTGGCTTCGCCGGGCGGCCGCCCGGTCAGCAGATACGCAAGGATGCTGGCCTGTTCCATGTAGGGATCAGAAAACAGCGTAATGCGCGGCTGAGACGGCTGGCCGGTCACGCGTACACCTGCCGTAATGTCTACGGCCTCTCGCACCGCTTCAAGACCGACTCGAGGGTCGGTCAGCGGACCGGCAAAAATCAGAC
>JAGXLT010000154.1 GCA_018334525.1 Gammaproteobacteria bacterium | reverse complement strand
AAAATGAATACGAGGCCCATCTGCCAGGGGCGCCAGCGCATCAACCGCCAGGCGTGGCCCAAGATCAGAGCCACCAATGCCTATATTAATCACATCTTTAATCGGCGCGCCGGTAATACCCGTCCATGCACCGCTACGAATATCTTCCGCGAAGGAGGTCATACGGGCTCTAGCGTCTTTAACTTCCGGTAAGGTTGTCTCGGTGGCTGCTCTTAACGCCGTATGCAGCGCGGCACGCCCTTCTGTTTCGTTAACACGCTCTCCGGCAAACATCGCATCGCGGTAATGCGGCAGTTCACGTGCTTCTGCCAGCGCAACCAGGTCTGCCACCACGGCTGCATCCACTGGCTGCTTTGAGAAATCCAACAAAATGCCGGCGGCTTCAATGGAGTAGTGCTCAAACCGCTGCGGATCCGTAGCAAATAGCGCGGTGAGCGACTGCGCTTCAATTGCCTCACGCTTTGCAGCCAGCACCTGCCATGCCTGAGATGCCTGCAAGTTCTCCATCACGCCTCCTCAACACCCGGCGCCGGGAGCATAACCGGCAGGTTATCAATCAAACGGGCCCGGCCCAGATGCGCTGCCACCAGAATAACCAGTGACTGATCCCCTGGCTGGGCTTTTTCCAAATCCGCTGCTCGTCTGATTTCCAGATAATCCGGCTTAAGACCCGCGGCCGTCAGCTGGCTCAAACCGGCTTGAACTAATGGCGCTAAATGCGCTTCACCCTGACTCATGCGGTCTGCCAGCGCCGTGAGTGTCTGATAAATCACGGCGGCCTGCTCAGTCTGCTCGGCTGAGAGATAGGCGTTGCGACTACTCATCGCAAGCCCGCTGGGCTCCCGAGCGATGGGGGCGCCTACAATCTCTATTGGCCAGGCAAGATCATGCGTCATCTGCCGAATAACCATCAGCTGTTGATAGTCTTTCAGCCCGAATACCGCCAGATCAGGCTGTACAATGTTAAACAGCTTCGCGACCACCGTTGCTACCCCGGTAAAATGACCGGGCCGGCTAAGGCCACACAGCATGTCGTTCAGCCGTGGCACATCAACCCGTGTTTGCAAGCTCGGCCCGTCGGGATAAAGCGCTTCCACGCTAGGGGCAAATACTAAATCCACCGCCTTGGTCTTGAGCAGGGCGCAATCGGCTTCATAGGTTCGCGGGTAATCAGAAAAGTCCTCGCCGGCTGAAAACTGGGTCGGATTGACAAAGATGCTCACAACAATACGGTCAGCCTGTCGGCGTGCCTCATCGACTAATGTCAGATGCCCGCCATGCAAATTCCCCATGGTCGGCACAAAACCTACACGCAGACCGGCTTTGCGCCAGGCCAGTACCTGTTTGCGTAACGCATCAATGCTGCTCAGCTCTTCCATGGCTGCTTACTCAAAACACTCGCTGGCATTCGGAAAACTACGCGCCCGTACCGCCTCTGCGTAGGCTGATAACGCGCCTGCAATGCTGCTGCCCTGGGGCATAAAATTACGGCTAAACCGCGGCACCCGCCCCTGCGTAATGCCCAACACATCCTGCAGCACGAGCACTTGCCCATCGCAATTCACGCCCGCCCCAATGCCGATTAATGGCAATTGAACCGCCGCGCGAATGCGCTCGGCAACCGGCGCTGAAACACATTCCACTAACAACAGATCAGCTCCTGCCGCTTCTAAAGCGCAGGCATCCTCCACAATACGATCGGCGCTGGCCGCATCCTTACCTTGCACTTTAAAACCACCCAGCTTATCCACTAGCTGCGGCTGCAGACCGATATGCGCACACACCGGCACTCCAGCTATGGTAAGTGCTTTAACAATGGCAGCCTGATCCTGTGTGCCTTCCAACTTCACCATCTGCGCACCGCCCTGCTTCATTAAGGCCGCCGCACTGTTAATGGCGGTTGCTTCGTCCGCGTAGCTGAGAAACGGTAGATCGGCCATCAGAAATGCACGATCCAAACCCCGCGCCACACACTGGCAGTGATAAACAATATCTTCTACCGCGACCGGTACTGTGCTGCCATGCCCCTGAATCACATTGCCCAGAGAATCACCCACCAACACGACATCAATACCAGCGGCATCAAGGGCGCGGGCAAACGTGTAGTCATAAGCGGTTAACGCCACAATCGGCTGTTGCTCAGCACGCATTTTACGCAATGTGCTTAAGGTCACTTTCACCGTTCTACTCACTCTGCCGGATTAAAGTAATGCCGACCGTGGCCGATCTGGCTCATCTCTTCAATCAGTAAATCCAAATGCTGATCAGAGGCAAGCGGGTTTAGCCCCGTGCTGTTAACAATCAGCACCGGCGATTCGTCATAGTCGTGAAAAAAATCAATATAGGCGTTTGCAAGCCGTTCCAGATAGGGCACATCGAGTTGCGACTCAAGCGCACCCCCGTAGCGGCGCAGACGCGCCTGTAAAACATCAACCGGCGCCTGCAGATAGACCACTAGGTCGGGCGGCGATACCTGTGGTGCCATCACTGACCACATTCGCTCATAGAGAGCCAGCTCCGCATCATCCAGATTTAGCGCGGCAAAAAGCCGATCTTTAGCAAATAAAAAATCTGAAACATAGCGTGGCGCGAAAAGGTCGCTTTGCCGAATTTGACTGAGCTCTTCGGTACGCTCCAGCAGAAAATGCATCTGCGTTGCTAGCGCCCCTTCGCGCGGATTTTGATAAAACCGCTCAAGAAAGGGGTTAGTCGTGCTTTGCTCCAGCAATAGCTCAGCATCCAGCCTTTCAGCCAGTTGCGCGGCCAATCGGCTTTTCCCGACGCCGATCGGACCCTCTACCACCAAATGATTGAATACCGGATCTGCCATTTAGCCCTCAATCGGCACCATGCCGCTCCCATCGACTTTTTTAATTAAATCACTCAACAAGCCCATGCCCGGAATCATCAGTTCCGGTGCGATCTCCGCCAGAGGATACAGCACGAAGGCACGCTCGGGCATGCCGGGGTGCGGGATACTCAGCGTGTCGCTCCGATACTGGCTATCGCCATATAAAAGAATATCCAAATCAAGCGGCCGCGGCCCCCAGCGCTGCCCGTTCAGATCACGCCCTGCCTGATTTTCAATGGCCTTTAGCGCTTGCAGCAGGACATCTGGGGCATAGCCTGTATCGATAGCTGCCACCGCATTTACATAATCCGGTTGCGGCACAGGTCCCATCGGCGGATTACCATACAGCCGAGAGGTTTGTAGCAGCGTTGTCTGCGGCAGCCCGGCAAGGGCGTTAAACCCGGCTTTTACCTGCTGCACAGGCTCAGCCAGATTACTCCCGATGCCGATATAAACTCGATTAGTCACACTGTTAGCGTGATCGATTACGGCGCCGACGGCGTGCCGGTGCGGGTGGCGGGGCATCAGCACTACTTGCCTGTAACTCGGTCCACCACTGCGCCAGCTCGGTATCCGCCAGGCCGGCCTCGGCACGCAACAGCAGAAAATCATAAGCCGCCCGAAAGCGCGGATGCCCGAATAACCGCCTTGCCTTACTGTGCGAGCGTGTATCCAGTCGTGGCTGCAGGCTCCAGATTTCGC
>JAGXLT010000153.1 GCA_018334525.1 Gammaproteobacteria bacterium | reverse complement strand
ACTGCTGAGGCCCGCCAACTAGCCTTACCATGCCATATTGGCCGGGTAGCGGTTGCCGCCGAAGTGTCGGCGCAAAGCCTTCTAAAACCGCATCACCCTGATCGTATTGCTCAAACGTGGCTAGCTCGAGGGTTTGTAACCAGCGGGCAATGATGGGTTGAAATGGCGGCCAAACCCATGTTGGCCCTAAATCTGCAATGGCCTGCCCGTCTTTGGAATACAGGCTATCAACGCGCCCCCCAATCCTCGGGCTCGCCTCGAGCACCCGTGGCGTTAATCCGGCTTGGTGAAGCGTGTAAGCGGCAGTCAGGCCGGCGATACCAGCGCCAATGATGGTGATGGGGGAAGTTGTCATCTGGCAAGCCTGTAATGCGCCCGTTAATGTGTCAAGCGACTGCTGGCTAGGCGCGCAGCGTGATCTCCCATGCAGCGAGCAGACTGCGGAGTTTGGCCCAGCTTAATTCACGCCGCCGAACAGCGACGAGGTTGCGTTCATGCTGGTCATTAGCAATGCGCAGAACGGCGCGCTGGTGTTGTATCGCTTCCATAAGAGCAACTTCACTAGCCACGGGCGCCTTCCGATGCTGATAAGTACCTATTTCGTTGAGTTTTTCAAAAGCTCCGTCGGCCATGCTGCGGGGCATTAGCCAAGTATTTATACATTCTGGAGTGTTGAATAGAGCATCCAGCCACGGCATCTCTAACGCACGGGTGCGAGCGGTTAAACTAAACCCCGCGGCCTGCAATGAATTATCAACGCGAATAACATGGCTGACCTCGCGGCGCAATCGTTGACGTACGCCGGCGCGGCTATCTTCGCCCGAATGCAGTTTCTGGGAAATGTCAGAAACCGGCAGCACTGAGTCGATACTTAACCTGCTCATATAATCATGGTATATCACTGCTTTTGCTGAAGCTCTCACAAGCTCTCAGTCGCGGTTGGTCCACTGCTATCGGCAGTTAGCAGTCAGTCGATATACGGCCTGTTCTGGACGGTGGCCATCTCGAAAGCGCATGACCGCGCCAAATTGCACCCGTCTTCTTGCCTGGCCTTCGGCGTCTCCGCGGGAAGGCAGTTCGATAGTAAAATCTCCCCCATCGGGCGCGATGCGTTGATGGATTGCGCCACTGCGGACAACCAGCTCTACAAGGGTGAAGCGCGCGCTGTTGTGTTCTGATAGGGCTTGGGCTTTGGCGCGCAGTTTTACTTCGGCCCCTGCCGGCCCGGTAATAATCACTTCTGCGCTGCCGCTCGGACCCGCGTGGGTGACCCCATCGGCTGATATTGAAATGCCCTCGCGGGGGTCTAATTGCAAAAAACCGCGGGCCTCTGGCAGCGCGCGTATGGTTCCAAGATTGAGCATGCGCTCAGTACGGATATTGATGTTTGCGCAGTCCTCCACAGCAGCTGCCGCTGTTGTAAAAGCGCAGCAAAGTATGACAATGACAGCCCGCCAGCCATAGCGAAAAGGTTTCATGGTAGGTTCGGCTCCGTGGTTGTTAGCTCGATGGTCAAGCCATCATGGCTTTGCCCTGATTCGATAAGTATGAAGACTTCGCTTGCCTGCCAGCTAGGGCCCAGCGTTTCTGGCTCAACGGTCAATTGCCACTCACCGGGGGCCAATGTCTCAAATGAGAAATACCCATCACCTAACGAAAACGTGGTTTCGGTGGTCACGCCATCAACTCGCATAGCTCGGACTAAAGCGCCGGCGATCGGCCGGTCATTGCCCAGAACGGTACCCGTTAAAAAGCCACTGTCTTGTAGCGGCAGAGGCAGGCTCAAGGTATACCCGGGCCTTGGTTGCACAAGCAGCCGCGGCGTTTGTGTCGTTAGAAATGGATCCATTAGCGAGTCTCTATCCAAAGTCAGACGTACCGGTCTATCAGTGGGTAGTGAGGGGAGTAGCAGCCAGCCATTTTCATCGCTCACATGCGAGGTTGGGCGGCCGTTGACCTGCATACCTGCCCCCGCCATTGGCCGATCATTTTCGGGCTCAAAGTGGCCGCTGTTGTTTAAATCTTCAAAAATCTGCAGCGTTGCGGCGCCGCCACTGCCTGCACCCTGGTCTAACCAGGTCACTGGGTTGCGCCCATCGTGGCCGATGCCAAGGCCAATGGCATAAGTCAGCCCGATACCCCAGTTGCCTGACTGGTCAACGGAACCTGAAAAGCCCAGCTGACCGGGGCCAAACTGTTGGCTATAACGCCCGGAGATGCTGTATTGATCTGAGCTAAGCGTGTAGCTGCTGTTAGCCCCATAGTTGCGCCCGTCGGTATCTCGGTAATCGATGCCGGCATTCAGCAAAGAGGCGGATAAATCCGATAGATCGCGGCCGGCCGCGCGCAATTGCGCGCGGCTAGTCCACTGTCCATGTTGTTGTGAGGCCAGTAAGCGATAGCGCGTGCTTCGCTGTTGGTCCTGTCCGGTCAGTGTGAATTCATGATTAAGGCTAATGCCACGCACACGGTGGCGCAGGGTCGGGGAGAGCTCATGTTTGACTGCGCCCGAGCGCAAAGCCAAACGCTCATATTCTGCGGTTAATGAACCCAAACGCCCCAACGCAAAACCCGTGCGCAGCTCGAAACGGCTGTCAACCGAGCTACCGGATTGTTTCGTTGCAGTGGAGTAAAACGCATTGGAGTATTGTGCAAAGCGCGTTGAAACATTGAGCCCACCCACAGGCACTTGTAGGCTAGCTTGAAAGGCATTCGCCCCACTATCCTGGCTAACAATGATGAGCTCCGACACGGTGGCACCGAATACCGGTTGCAGGCTGATCCCCGTGTTGGTGATGGTGATTTCATCTTCTGACAGCTTTTGGGGCTGAGTTTCAACGCCGATAAAAGCGCCGGTGCTCAGCCAATCAGAAAGCCCATAGTCTGCGCGGAAATTGATTTGCTCGCCGGTGGCGGTGGATTCGCGGCCCAACGGAAACATCACACTGCCGGCATCGAGCACGCTGCCGCGCATTTGTAGCTCGCCGGGCAGAAGCTGGCCACTGGCAATGTCGCGGCGTAAGACGCGCTCCTGCATCTGCCCTTCAGGCCCGTAGAGCACCACCTTTAACTCATTGCGGCCAAAGCCGAGGGGCACCTCTTCAAACCGATAGCGCCCATCCTCTTCGATGGTCTGAAAATCAATTAGCTGGCCGCCGCTGTAGAGTTCGGCATCCCAGCCCGACAGCGCATCACCCTCAATGACCATGACATCGAAGAGGTCAGGCCGCTCCAGCGGTGCAGTGCTAAAACTCACCCCGCGCCCGGAACGCCCACCCTGCAGTGGCAACCGGAAGCCGGAAACATCACCAAACTGAAGCCGGTGTAAATTTGGGATGCCAAAGACGTTGCCGTCTGGTGACTGGCGCCCAGCGCTCCAGCGCAGTGAATCCAAATTATTCTGATCATCGGCGGAAAAAAACACCTGATTGGATAAGTACGCTGCTTCCGCTTCAAACGCGCCGCTTAAACTGCCGCGTGTGGAGTCATCACCTTTGTTGTGGTTTAACGAGGCGCGTAGGTCACCACGCGGGGTGCCCCCGGCGGTGTAGGGG
>JAGXLT010000152.1 GCA_018334525.1 Gammaproteobacteria bacterium | reverse complement strand
TGGCCGGGTTGCTCATGGCGCTTGGCTTTGCTCCTTACAACCAACCCTGGGCACCACTACTCGGCCTTGCGGTACTGTTCTCGCTCACCGCGATCGCACCGGGTAAAGCCCGCGCCGCTGTTTATGGTTATTTGTTCGGTCTGGGTTATGCCGGGCTGGGGGTTTATTGGATTTATATCAGCATTGCTGATTTTGGTGGTGGGCCTCTAGCAGCCGCGCTGGCTACCAGTACATTAATTGCCGCTTTCGCACTCATTCCGATGTGTGCAGTCCTTTTGGGTCGTTTTGCAGGCCGTCAGTCTTCATCGGTGATGGTTTTAGTTGCTCTGCCTTTGGCATGGGTTGTGATTGAGTGGTTCAGGAGCTGGTTTTTGACCGGAGCAACCTGGCTTAGCGTGGGCTATAGCCAGATTGATACGCCGCTGGCCGTATGGGCGCCGATATTGGGTGTTTATGGGCCGAGTCTCGCGATCGCACTTATGAGTGGCGGGCTGGCCTGGTGGTTTCTCAACCCGCTGTCATTGCGGATGATCTGGCCGGTGGCCTTAGTTGCTGTTTTCGCTGTCACCGGTGTTGTATTGGATCGGGCATGGTCGCAGCCGAGCGGAACACCGTTACAGGTGGCGCTGATACAGGGGAATGTGCCACAGGACCAAAAGTGGCTCCCCGAGCACCAGGCAGACATTTTCGCGCGGTACATGCAGCATACCCGCGCGGCGTTCGGCCAAGATTTAATTATTTGGCCGGAAACAGCCGTGCCGGCGATATACCACCAGGTGGCCGAAGACTGGCTTGAGCCGCTTGCTCGAGATGCCAGTGATGCGGGCAGTGCGCTTATTGTAGGTGCGCCGATTGCGGATCCGGCAGGTGATGGCCTGTTTAACGGCATTGTCGCGGTGTCAGACTCGCCACAGTTTTACTATAAGCGACATTTAGTGCCCTTTGGCGAGTATGTTCCATTGCGGAATTTTGCTGGTGGGTTATTTGATTTTATTGGCGCACCGTTAGGTGATTTTAATGCCGGGACATCCGCGGCTCCACTGTCAGTAGCCGGACATCAGATCGGCGCCAGTATCTGTTATGAAGTGACCTTTGGCGCTGAGCTGCTGGATGGGTTGCCGGATGCGGAAATTCTGCTCAATGTAAGCAATGATGCATGGTTTGGTGAGTCGTCGGCCGCATGGCAACACCTGCAGATGGCACGAATGCGTGCCTTAGAGACAGCACGTCCACTGCTACGGGCAACCAATACCGGTGTGAGTGCCATCATTGATCAGCGCGGTCAGATTCAGGCGCAAACGGGATTATTCGAAGAAACCGTCCTGCAGGGCAGCGTTGTTCCACATACAGGCAACACGCCTTATATGCGCTGGGGTGATTGGCTGATTGCGATGGGTTCATTGCTGGGGCTGATTATCGCGGGATCCGGACGCCGTCGAGGTTATCGATTATTTCATGATGTCTGATGTAATCGTGCAGCGGTGCAGTACCATGTGCAGATGGATTTGACAGGAGATTAGCAATGACGGATTCCGACGAGCATAAAGATAAAGAGCTTCACGGTTATGAGCAGATGCTCGAGCGTTTGCGTGAGCGGGTTGGTGAGACAACCACAGATGCGTTGAAGCTGGTTCGTGAGCAGGCTGTTGAGCTGGGGGAGCTGACTCGTGAACAAGCAGAGCGGGTGGCAGAAGCGCTACAGCGGGATCTTGAAGATGCAGCGGAGTATGTGGCTCGAGAGCGGGGCACGTACGCAGACTGGCTGCATATGGATATGCAGTTGGTAGAGCACTGGATTTGGGATCGGTTCTCTTCGGTAGCCGACCAGACGCGCTTGCAGTGGATGGATCTTCAGCGTGAGCTGACCGCCGCATCCCGGTATCATACTGGTGAGATTACCGGGCCTGGTGCGCTTGTTTGCCGTGAATGCGGTGAAGTGTTGCATTTTGCCCGTGCAGGACATATTCCGCCGTGCCCACGCTGTCATGGAACGCGTTTTGAGCGCGCATCACGGCAACAAAATAAACAGTCTTAAAACGTAGAAAGCGTTCATGGAAAAGCAATTTGACCCCGCCCGGATAGAAACCATTGCACAGGGTTACTGGGATAGCGCGGAGACCTTTCGCGTTACTGAAGATCCCGATCGGCCCAAATATTACTGCCTTTCAATGCTGCCGTATCCAAGCGGACGGCTGCACATGGGGCATGTGCGCAATTACACCATCGGGGATGTGATCAGCCGTTTTCAGCGGATGCAGGGGAAGAATGTGTTGCAGCCGATGGGCTGGGATGCATTTGGTCTGCCTGCCGAAAACGCGGCGATTAAGCGGGGGGTGGCGCCGGCCGGCTGGACCTATGAAAACATTGCCCACATGCGTCGACAATTGCAGCGCATGGGCTATGGCTATGATTGGCAACGCGAAGTAACCACCTGCTCGCCCGATTACTATCGCTGGGAGCAGCTGATGTTTACCGAGCTCTTTCGTAAAGGGCTGGTTTATCGCGCAAAGTCTGTTGTGAACTGGGATCCCGTGGATCAAACGGTGCTGGCCAATGAACAGGTGGTTGATGGCCGCGGTTGGCGCTCTGGAGCGCCGGTGGAGCGGCGTGAAATTCCGCAGTGGTTTGTGCGAATTACCGATTACGCTGATGAACTGCTCGAGGAGTTGGATCAGTTGCCGGGCTGGCCGGATGCGGTCAAAACGATGCAGCGTAATTGGATAGGGCGATCAGAGGGCGTTGAGCTTGATTTTCCTTTAGCTGATGAAGCCGGCGGGGCGCTACGGGTCTATACAACGCGCCCGGATACGCTTTACGGTGCAACCTACATGGCGGTAGCAGCGGATCATCCAGTGGCTGGTGCGGCGGCTGAGGGAAACCCCGAGTTAGCGCGGTTTTTGATGGAAATTCGTCAAGGCGCGGTCACGGAAGAGGCGCTTGAGAAGCTCGAGAAAAAGGGCATGCCTTTGGGTATCGAGGCGATAAACCCCTTGTCCGGTGAGCGCATCCCGGTCTGGGTGGCCAATTTTGTACTCATGGGCTATGGCACCGGTGCGATTATGGCCGTGCCTGCCCATGATGTGCGTGACCATGAATTTGCAACACGCTACGGGCTGCCGATTCGACAGTCAGTCGGGCCGGCAGACGGTTCGGAAATTGATGTTCAGTCGGCGCCATGGGTAGCCAAAGACGGGCTTGTGACGGTTAATTCCGGGCCTTTCACCGGGCTCGATTTTTCGACTGCATTTGCACAGATTAGTGATCACCTGCAGGCGCAGGGCATTGGCGAGCGGCGGATTAACTATCGTCTGCGCGATTGGGGGGTGTCTCGCCAACGATACTGGGGCTGCCCGATTCCGATGATTCATTGTTCGCAGTGCGGGCCGGTGCCGGTGCCTGAAAAGGACCTTCCCGTTACGCTGCCTGAAGCGGTTGAATTTACCGGTATCCAGTCACCCCTTAAAACCGATGATGAGTGGCGTCAGACGGTATGTCCTTCCTGTGGCGGACAGGCTGAGCGAGAAACAGATACCTTCGATACTTTCGTTGAGTCATCCTGGTATTACGCGCGTTAT
>JAGXLT010000151.1 GCA_018334525.1 Gammaproteobacteria bacterium | reverse complement strand
GCGCTGGTGGCGCTAGTGGGTATTTTCTTTTTTGGCGAATCAATGAACTGGGTGAAGGCCGTTAGTATGGTGCTGGTGGTGGTTGGGCTGGTGGGGCTGAATGTATCGAGCGGGCAGTAAATCTGCTACAATGAAATTGTTTTAAACTAGACCGAAGCAGGAAGGAGGATCCTATGGCATCTCCGGCCATTGATATTGGAATTAATACCGAGGCCCGTAAAGAAATTGCGGCAGGTCTCAGCCGTGTGCTGGCTGACAGTTATTCCGTTTATTTGAAAACGCACAACTTTCATTGGAACGTGACCGGGCCAATGTTTAACTCCCTGCACATGATGTTTGAGGAGCATTACACCGAGCTTGCCACCGCGGTTGATGAAATTGCCGAGCGCATTCGTGCGTTGGGGGAGCCCGCTCCTGGCAGCTACAGTGCGTATCAGGCGCTTACCTCCGTGCCCGAGGAAGAAGGCCAGCCCGAAGCGCTCGAGATGATTAAGCAGCTGGTCAGAGATCATGAAACGGTTTCTAGAACCGCGCGAGAAGTCTTTCCATTAGCCGAAAAGGCCAATGATGAGCCCACTGCTGACTTGCTCACACAGCGGATGCAAATTCATGAGAAAACCGCTTGGATGCTGCGCAGCTTATTGGCGTAATCTGACAGAAAAGGTGATACACCCGTTGTCGATTGTTGCCTTGATGCTGCCGCCGAGCAGCGTGATTACCCGATCACAAAGGGATAGCCCCAGTCCGGAGCCGCCGATATGCTTGGCGCTACCATGGCGGTAGTAGCGGGTAAATAAGCGATCCGGATCGGGGCTTGCATCTGGCGTAAGACGATTGCTTAGTGTGATGCTCACAAAGCCCTGCTCGTCGGCATCGCTGATATGGGCAGTAATGTTGCTGTTTTCTGGCGAATAACGAAACGCATTATCCAGTAGATTACTGAGCACCGTTTGTAGCAGGCTTGAGTCTGTTGTTACTGTGGTGTGAGGTGATCCCGTTAGAATGACGCGTTGCCAGTTCGCTTCATAACCTGGCCCGAGCGCCTTAATTATTTGATATGGCGCCACGGTTGTACGATTTACCTCGATGGCCTGACCGTCAATGCGTGTGCTCAAGTCACATCGGTCAATGACCTGATCAATCGTATTAACTGCGCGCCGGATGTTAACGAATCGTTTATGGACCGGGTCGGTAAGTTCTGGCCATTGACCTTCCAGTGAGTTTGCTGCAATACCGATCGTCGTCAGCGGGTTCTTAATTTCGTGCGTTAGCATATCGAGCAGCATGCTTTTTTCTTGTTGGCTTTCACGCTCAGATTGCAGTTGCGCTTCCTGCCGGGCGAGCGTTTGCGCCGCGGCAGCCAGGGCCTGATCATTGGCCCAATTACGTAGTAACACGGCAGACATGGCTAACAATGGAACCGTGATATCTAGTACGCGAGTAATCAGGATGGGCAGCTCGGTAGTGGCGCTGTGCATAATTACTAAATAAAGCGCTAACACCTGCAGCGCATCATAGATCAGCAGCGAGCTAACCAGCCCCACCTTGAAGACCGGGTTAATCGATCGGGCTTTCATAGCACCGACCGTATGTAAAACCGGAATGCTCAGGATAAGAAAGAGGGTGAGAAAACGGGCAGCAATCAGCATGTCCAAAAAATACAGACCGGCAGTGATGCCGGAAGCGATGTAGCTAAAATGGCAGCTATACTGATACCAACGGTCGGGTAACTGCGGGGCAATCAACCCCTGATAAAGCCAGCCCCACAAGGCAACGCGAATCGCAACCAAGCTAATAAAAAGCGTCATCGCGGTCTCGATCAGCGCAGGTGTGGGTAACATTAAGGGGATGGCGCCGCTGCCCAGTCCCACCTGAATAACGATGGTCACGGTAATGAGAAATAATCTCAGGGTGATCGAGTCTCGGCGTAGAACCCAACCGATCAGCGCAAGGCCGGCAAGGGTTAATAGCATGCCGATGTGCAGGCTGATTCCCATTTTATAGTCATTTAAATTTGGCGGAGACTGCATGAGCCGGGCAGCAAATGCGATTTGCGCAAATCCAGGGGCATCAATCTGGACAACATAGTCATTCGCACCGGGCAGCGCATTGACGATAAACTCGTGACCACCGAGTGTTTGATGGAATTTGCCGCTCGGGTGCAGAGCGCCGCCAGAAGCCGTCAGTCTGGCTTGTCCTGCGCGATAAATGTAAAGCTCGATATTCGCAAGGTAAAAGGGGCGGATGCTTAGGACAATGCTGGTAGGCTCAGCCAAGGGGTTATGCAGCCTAACGCGCAGCGTTTGTGTGGCGTTGTCAAAGCGCTGACCGGCATCCACCGGCCGCATTGTTAGCGTGCAACGATCCGCATCGCCCACCTGCTGAATATTCAGATTCGTGGGGCAATGATAAATTTGCGGTGTTAATTCGGCGGCCGACGCCTGTGCGCTGATTAATACGGCAATAAAGCCTAAACCGATAAACATTAATAACCGCATAACGCGGTATGCTAGCGCATTATTAGGAGGAACACTTTATGAAACTGGAAACCAAAGCCATTCACAGCGGCTACTCGCCAGACCCAACAACAAAAGCGGTCGCGGTGCCGATCTACCAGACAACCTCATACGCGTTTGACGATACGCAGCATGGTGCGGATCTTTTCGATCTTAAGGTTGAGGGCAATATTTACTCGCGCATCATGAACCCAACCAATGCCGCGCTTGAGCAGCGAGTCGCGGATATGGAAGGGGGCATTGCCGGTTTGGCGCTTGCCTCCGGCATGGCTGCGATTACCTATGCCATTCAGTGCATTACCCGGGTGGGCGACAATATTGTGACCACCAGCCAGCTGTATGGCGGCACGTACAACCTATTTGCGCATGCCATGCCAAATATGGGCATTGAGGTGCGCTTTGCCAGTGCGGATGATCCGGCCGCCATGGAGGCGTTGATTGATCAAAAAACCAAGGCGGTTTATTGCGAAACGGTGGGTAACCCTAGCGGTAATGTGGTGGATATTGAAGCGCTGGCAGCCATTGCGCATCGTCACGGTGTGCCGCTGATTGTGGATAACACCGTGCCGACGCCGGTGCTCTGGCGGCCGATCGAAAATGGTGCAGACATCGTAGTGCATTCACTGACTAAGGCCATGGGCGGACATGGTACTACCGTGGGCGGTGTGATTGTCGATTCCGGCAAGTTTCCCTGGGCCGAGCATGCCGAAAAATACCCGATGCTGACTGAGCCGGATCCCTCTTACCATGGTGTGGTCTATACCGATGCGCTGGGGCCTGCTGCGTTTATCGGCCGCTGCCGCGTAGCGCCGTTGCGCAATATGGGCGCTGCCCTTTCACCCATGAATGCATTTTTGCTGATGCAAGGTATAGAGACTGTACCGCTGCGCATGGCGCGCCATGGTGAAAATGCCCAAGCCGTTGCGGAGTACCTCAGTGGGCATGCCGGTGTGAACTGGGTGAATTACGCCGGGCTGCCAACCAGCCCTTATTACCCGCTAGTACAAAAATATATGGGTGGTAATGCCGGGGGCATTTTGAGTTTTGGCATTGCCGGGGGCGAAGTGGGCGGCG
>JAGXLT010000150.1 GCA_018334525.1 Gammaproteobacteria bacterium | reverse complement strand
AATGGAGCGGTTACTGGCAACGCCAACAATCAATGCTTTACAGTTAGTGAGAAAACCCATGGGAACCTCTTTGCCCGAGTGATAATCCGAAGTACGTTACTTAAAACCGCTTCGATCGCCAAGCGGCCAATGTTATCTTCTACAGCAGGATGCAGGAAATAATGCGTAAATTAATTGTTAGATCCATCATCGTTGTATTACTGGTAACGCTGACCGTGAGCCTGCCGGCGTTAGCCAAAGAGCACGCTCTATCGTTACATGGTACACCGAAATACCCGGCCGATTTTGCGCATTTTGATTACGTTAACCCCAACGCACCCAAGGGCGGGACAATGCGGCTTGCCAACGTTGCTGCCGCGACTTTTGATAGCTTGCATCCGTTCATATTGCGCGGCACCCCGGCGCAGGGTCTTGGTCTTATCTATGATTCGCTGACTGAACGCTCACTCGATGAGGCCTTCACGGAATATGGCTTGATCGCAGAGGAAATCGCAGTGGCGCCGGATAATAGCGGTGTGCGTTTTAAATTGCGCGAAGAAGCCCGATTCCACGATGGGGTGCCGATTACCGCGGCCGATGTTCAATGGACATTTGAAACACTGCGTGAGCAAGGGCATCCGCAGTATCGAGCATATTATCGAGACGTTGAGCGCGTTGAGGTACTGGCTGATGATGAGGTGATGTTTCATTTCGCCACAACGGGTAACGCCGAGTTAGCGATGATCATCGGGCAAATGCCAGTTCTACCAAAGCATTATTGGGCGGATAAAGATTTCACTTCCACTACGCTGACACCGCCCGTAGGCAGTGGTCCGTATCGTGTGGCTGAAGTTGATGCTGGAAGGCGAATAGTTTATGAGCGGGTGGAGGAGTATTGGGCAGAAGACCACCCCGTTAAGCGAGGTCGGCACAATATTGATCGCATAAGTTATGACTACTATCGCGATGGTACCGTCGCTCTGCAAGCGTTAAAAGCCGGTGAGTATGATCTGCGCCAGGAGAACGTAGCCCGTAACTGGGCTACCGCCTATGATATACCCGCCGTACAGAGTGGCGAGCTTCGATTAGAGGAAATTCCGCATAGTCAGCCTGCCGGCATGCAGGGTTTTTTCTTTAATACGAGACGGCCGATATTTGCCGATCCGCAGGTGCGTGAAGCCTTAAGCTATGCCTTTGATTTTGAGTGGACTAACGAAAATCTGTTTTACGGGGCGTATCGGCGCACGCAGAGCTATTTCGAAAACTCAGAGCTGGCTGCCGTCGATCTACCGGATCAGGGTGAGCAAGCACTACTTGCCCCCTTTTCTGACGATCTGCCAGCAAGAGTATTGACCGAGGTGTATCAACCACCGCAAACGGATGGGCAGGGTGTTCGGGGCAATCTGCGCATCGCGATGCAGCTGTTGCGGGATGCCGGCTGGGCTGTGAGTGATGGCATTCTGACCCACGCAGAGACCGGCCGAAAAATGGATTTTGAAATCCTGTTAGTGAGTCCATCTTTTGAACGCGTGGTGTTGCCATTTCAGCGTAATCTTGAGCGACTTGGTGCGAAGGTCTCTGTGCGCACGGTTGATCCGACACAGTATCAAAACCGAATGAATGATTTCGATTTTGATATGACCGTTCATGTGGCGCCGCAGTCATTATCTCCAGGTAACGAGCAACGGGATTTTTGGAGCTGTGAGGCGGCAGAAATCAGTGGTAGTCGTAATGTTGCAGGCGTTTGTGATCCCGTCGTTGATGAACTCATCGAGCGAATTATCGATGCACCGGATCGGGAGAGTTTAATTACGCGTGCACGTGCGCTGGATCGTATGTTGCAGTGGGGATTTTATGCGGTGCCCAACTGGTATATCGACCAATTTCGTGTAGCGTTCTGGGACCGGTTCGGCCGACCGCCGGAAAATCCGCCTTATGGGCTGGCAATAGACACTTGGTGGGTAGATCCCGAAAAGGCCGCCACCCGTTGAGCAGTTACATCTTTCGGCGTTTGTTGTTGATGATTCCGACGCTGTTTGGAGTGTTGCTGATCAATTTCACTATTGTTCAGTTTGCTCCCGGTGGTCCTGTCGATCAGATTGTGGCTCAACTGCAGGGCACTGCTGACCAGGCAACTGCACGATTTTCAGGAGTTGGGGCTGATGAGGTGGCAGGCGATAGTCGAGGAGGGCGGGGGCTTGATCCTGAATTCCTGGCGGATCTTGAGGCCCAATTCGGCTTTGACCGGCCCGCGCATGAGCGTTTTCTTAAAATGCTCGGTGATTATGTACGCTTTGATTTTGGCGAGAGCTTCTATCGTGATCGCAGCGTAATCGAGTTGATTATCGAAAAGCTGCCGGTGTCCATTTCATTGGGCCTGTGGACGCTTTTGTTTACCTATTTGATCTCCATCCCACTGGGTATCCGCAAAGCGGTTAGGGATGGCTCTAGCTTTGATGTGTGGACTTCCGCGATTGTTATCGTAGGTTACGCAATCCCGGGCTTTTTGTTTGCAATCCTGCTTATTGTGCTGTTTGCGGGCGGGAGCTACCTTGAGTGGTTTCCGCTTCGGGGTCTGGTTTCGGAAAATTGGGCAGAGATGAGTTGGCCGGCACGCATTGTGGATTATTTCTGGCATCTCACGCTTCCCGTAGTTGCGATGGTGATTGGCGGTTTTGCCGGGCTGACGATGTTGACTAAAAACGCCTTTCTCGAAGAGGTTAATAAACAGTATGTCATGACCGCGCGCGCTAAAGGGGTCAGCGAACATCGGGTGCTTTATGGGCATGTGTTTCGTAACGCGATGCTGATTGTGATTGCCGGTTTTCCAGCTGCTTTTGTGGGCGTGCTTTTTACAGGAGCATTATTGATCGAGGTGATTTTCTCGCTTGATGGACTTGGGTTACTAGGGTTTGAGGCTGTTGTGAATCGAGACTATCCCGTGGTGTTTGGCAGTCTTTTTATCTT
This sequence comes from Gammaproteobacteria bacterium, assembly GCA_018334525.1. Classification (GTDB taxonomy): domain Bacteria; phylum Pseudomonadota; class Gammaproteobacteria; order Nitrococcales; family Nitrococcaceae; genus Spiribacter. The sequence goes on along the minus strand of JAGXLT010000150.1, from coordinate 669 downwards.
CACGTTGATTGGCCTGTTGCTCAATCTGCTGGGTGATTTGATGTATGTCTTAGTCGACCCCCGCATTGATTTTGAAACGCGTGAGGGCTGAGCAAAAGATGCTGAGGCTGAACCCCATTAATCAGCGACGCTGGGCACAATTCAAGCGCAATCGACGGGGATGGTGGTCACTGTGGATCTTCCTGGCGCTGTTTGTCCTATCACTCGGGGCTGAGTTTATTGCCAACGAAAGGCCGTTATTGGTTCATTACGATGGCGGTTGGTATTTTCCGGTGCTGGTGAGTTATCCCGAGACGACGTTTGGAGGAGACTTTCCTACCGAGGCCGAATATCGCGATCCTTTTATTGTTGATTTGATTGAGGCTAAAGGCTGGATGCTATGGCCGCCAGTCCGGTATCACTATCGTACGATTAACTTTGACAGTCAGAGTGCTGCACCAGCGCCCCCATCAGCAGATAACTGGCTTGGCACCGATGATCAGGCCCGCGATGTGCTTTCGCGATTGATTTATGGATTTCGGATTTCCGTGCTGTTTGGGCTTGTATTAACGATTGCGAGCTCGCTGATTGGTGTGGCAGTGGGCGCGGTGCAAGGCTATTTTGGCGGCAGAACTGACCTGTATGGCCAGCGGTTTATTGAGATTTGGGCCGGCCTGCCGGTTTTATATC
>JAGXLT010000149.1 GCA_018334525.1 Gammaproteobacteria bacterium | reverse complement strand
GCCGCTAAAATCGGTGCGTGTCTCGAGGGTGGCAGGGTCAGGGTTATCAACAACGACACCCGTGCCGCCAAGTGATTCAACATGTTGGCGTTGGGCTTCTGCAACCTCTGCGCCCGGGCCTAAGCAAAGCAGTGGCAAGCGGGGTTTCAGGTAAAGCGTGTTCGATTCGCCGGTTGGACCGGGCATCGTTATGCTGTGCGCCGGCACACTTGCGGCGGGCGTGGCAAAGCGCGCCACGTAATGCGGGCCACCCGCTTTGGGGCCGGTGCCAGATAAGCCTTCTCCACCAAAGGGCTGGCTTGCCACAATGGCGCCGATTTGGTTGCGATTAATGTAGATATTGCCTGCTTTAATGCGCTCGGCAAGGTATTCCGCCCGCTCATTAATGCGCGTGTGGGCACCAAACGTCAGCCCATAACCGCGGTCGTTAATTTGCTCAATCACCGCGTCAAGCTGATCGGCCTTATAGGTGGCCACATGCAGTACCGGGCCAAAAACCTCTTTCTCAAGATCCTCAATGCCGGCCACTTTAATCACTGCCGGGCCAATAAAATGCCCATCAGCCGGCGCGTCGAGTTGTTTAAGGAGCCGGCCTTGCGCCTGCGCTTCAGCGATGTACGCCTGAATGGCTGAGGCGGCTTGCGCATCAATTACCGGGCCCACATCGGTGGATAGTAGCCATGGGTTGCCAAGGCTTAGCTCATCCATGGCGCCGTATAGCATGGTCATAAATGCCTCATGCACGTCCTCTTGTACATACAGGCAACGGAGCGCTGAGCAGCGCTGGCCTGCTGATTGAAAGGCATTGGCAATCACATCCACAACGGCCTGCTCATGCAGGGCGGTGGAATCCATAATCATGGCATTCAGACCACCCGTTTCGGCAATGAACGGTGTGCCGGGCGCGCAGTGTTCGGCCATATTGCGCTGAATGATGCGCGCGGTCTCGGTGCCGCCGGTAAAAGCAACCCCATTCACGCGTGGGTCTGTGGTTAACCGGTTGCCCACTGACGGGCCATCACCGGGCAGTAATTGCAGGGCAGTGAGCGGTACCCCGGCTTCATGCAGTAGCGCGGTGCCCTTGGCGGCCATCAGCGGAGACTGTTCAGCCGGCTTGGCAAGTACGGCATTGCCTGCCGCCAGTGCGCCGGCAATTTGGCCGGTAAAAATCGCTAATGGGAAATTCCAAGGAGAGATGCAAACAAAGCGCCCGCGCGTTGATAGGGTGTGTTGCCGGGCTTGCTCGGCGTAGTAAAACAGAAAATCCACCGCTTCACGTAATTCTCCAACGGCATCCGGCAGGTTTTTACCCGCTTCACGCGCGGCAATGGTTAAGATTTCGCCAAAATCGCGTTCATACAATTCAGCGGCACGCTCAAGCACCGCTGCGCGTTCCTCGCCTGAGGCCGCCCAGGGGGTTGCGGCGGTCAGGGCGCTTTCAATTTCCTCTGGCGTTGCGTTGCGCACTTCACCCACTTTATCTGCCGGCGCCGCTGGGTTGAGCAGCGTTTGCCAGTTAGTAGCCGGTTTTTCAATTGGTGTTGCGATGATGGGTTCTGCGTAGAAGTGTTTTCGCTGTTCAGCGCGCGCTTGCTCGATGCGATCCAAATCATCGGCATCGGCCAAATTAAAGCCCTGTGCATTACGCCGTATTGGTAGAAAAAGATCAGGCCCGGTGCGGAGCTGAGATTGCTTGGATAACGCAGAAAACGGGCAGGCAACGACCTGTTCTGGCGGGATATGCTGGTCAGCAATTTGGTTAACAAACGAAGAGTTAGCGCCGTTTTCTAATAATCGGCGTACTAAATAGGCAAGCAAGTCTTTATGTTGGCCCACCGGGGCATAGATCCGGCAGCGTGTGTGATGTCGCTGCATCACAATCTTATGCAGCTGCTCACCCATGCCATGCAAGCGCTGAAACTCGTAGCGGGCCTTACTAACGCCCATTTCTCGCGCGATCGTTAGTACGGCGGTAATGGTGTGGGCATTGTGGGTGGCAAACTGCGGATAAATCCGGTCGGTCATCCCCAATAGCTTGCGTGATACGGCAAGGTAGCTAACGTCGGTGGCTGCTTTTTGCGTAAAAACCGGAAAACGGTCCAGCCCCAGGACCTGTGCGTGTTTAACCTCTGTGTCCCAATAGGCGCCTTTCACCAATCGCAGTGTGACTTGCCTATCTAGTTTTTGCGCCAGGGCATAGAGCCAGTCAACCACTTCAGGCGCACGGTGCCCATACGCCTGAACCACTAAGCCAAATCCCTGCCATTGCGCTAGGCTGGGCTGGCTCAAAACAGCCTCAATAACCTCTAAAGAAAGACTGAGTCGATCCACCTCTTCAGCATCGATATTCAGCCCCAAGTTCTGGCTTGCAGCAAGCTGTGCTAGTGCAGCTAAGCGTGGTGTAAGCTCGCTAAGTACCCGATCACGTTGTGCGACTTCATAGCGGGGGTGGAGTGCTGAGAGTTTAACGGAAATGCCCGGATTCGCGCGGCTATCATCGCTGGTTACCGCTTTGGAAATGCAAAGAATGGCTTGCTGATAGGCTTTAAAATATGCTTCCGCGTCAGCCGCAGTGCGAGCGGCCTCGCCCAGCATATCGTAAGAATAGGTGTAACCCTTACGCTCAAGCTGGCGTGCGCGGCGAGTTGCCGCTTCAATGGATTCGCCAAGCACAAACTGTCGGCCCATTTCGCCCATTGCACGTCTTGCGGCAGCGCGAATGGCGGGCTCGCCTAGGCGTTTTATTGCACCGCGCAGGGTTTGCTCAACGCCGCTACCATGCGCCTTAAGTACTCCGGCAGTTAGATTTAAGGCGAAGGTGGAAGCATTGACCAGTGCCGAGTCGGATTGGCCCTTATGCTGCGCCCAATCGCCACCACCAATTTTGTCTTCAATGAGTGCGTCAATGCTGGGCGCATCCGGCACGCGCAACAGCGCCTCTGCCAGGCACATCATTGCCACGCCTTCTTTGGTAGACAGGCCATATTCCGCCAAAAAGACTTCCATAAGGCCCGGGCGTGCGCTTCGGCGAATCTCATGCACCAAATTGGCGGCCTCGGTCACGATGGCTTGTCGCTGGGCCATGCTAATATTTGCCGTGAGCACTAGCGATTCTAATAGCTCTTGTTCTTTATTCATATTTCCCATGATAAGCCAGGAATAGAGGCCTTTTAGATTGAATATCAGGTAGAAGAAGTGCATTTGAGTTGAAATTTAATGAATAAGTCGGTTTTTAACTTGGGGTTTGACCCCGCCATTTTGAATGCGATGCCTGTGCCTTTTGTCATCGGCGAAAACGGCCCGGAATTACGCGTTGTCTTTGTTAATCAGCGTTTCACCGATACCTATGGCTATCAGATCGAGGATGTTCCGACGGTGGCTGATTGGGCGATGGCGGCCTGTCCGGATGAGGTTTATCCGCGAGATCTTTTGGAGCGTTGGGGAACGCCCATGGAAGCCGTCATTATGACTAAAGACGGCGCTGAGCGTTATGTCAGTATCCAAACAACGATCATTGGCAATTTCACGATTACCTCTTTGGTGGATGTGACCTCCATCAGACAAGTGGAAGCGGAGCTGCAGACGGCTGAGCGATCGCTTCAGCAAGTGGCCATGGATATCACCGAAAATATCCCGGTGGGCACGTATACGATGATTCAGCCT
>JAGXLT010000148.1 GCA_018334525.1 Gammaproteobacteria bacterium | reverse complement strand
GGAAGAGAAAGGTAATTGCGATGAATCTGCAGGCCTCGTTTTTAACGCCACCATTTGGGTTTTCGCTTTTCTATTTGCGGGGCGTAACGCCTGCTATCGTGGCCACCAGTTCAATTTATCGCGGGATTATCCCATTTATTCTAATACAGCTGTTGATGGTGGCTGTTGTGGTCGTGTGGCCGGAGTTGGTGACCTGGTTGCCAGGCATCTCTAAAGGATAGACGGAGGCCGCGTTAGCGGCCCCCGCCGGTGCGGCCTATACGCCTTGGTTGCGATAAATGAAGGACTGATAGCGATGGCTATTCTGTCCATTCCACCCACGAACGCGGGCTAGGAATGCAGACCATTCACCATGAATCCGGGCGTAGTCAGCGTTGCTCATGTCTTCTTCGTGCACCGCTTCTGCGCCTTGTTCAAAGGCGGTTAACACCGATTCCGGGAAATACCGAATTTCGACGTCTTGTGCCTGCAGCTCATCCAGTGCAACCGGATTGAGCGACAGATAACGGGCCGCCATCCAGCTGTTTGCCTCAGCACAGCAGGCCTGAATTTGCGCTTTAATGTCAGCCGGGAAGTCGTTCCAGACATCGAGATTAAAGTAAAAGCCCAACATGGCACTCGGCTCAGCCCAGCTTGGCAGGTAGTAATACTGAGCAACGTTTTGCATGCCCAGGATCTGATCATCATAAGGGCCGACCCATTCCGCCGCATCCAACGCGCCACGCTCCATAGCGGTAAACACCTCCCCACCGGGAAGTTGCTGAATATTAACGCCCGCTTTGGCCATTACGCGTCCACCTTGACCCGGAAAGCGCATGCGCAGCCCCTGCAGGTCGTCAGGACTGTTGATTTCGGTATTAAACCAACCGCCGCACTGGGCGCTGGTATTTCCGCCCGGGAAGGCGATCATGTTGTCGCGCGCATTGAGCTCGTTCCACAGTTCCTGCCCGCCACCGGCGTACATCCAGGCATTCTGCTCATCCAGCGTCATGCCGAATGGAATGGCAGTAAAAAAGCCATGGGCCGGGTTTTTGCCGATAAAGTAATACGGTGCGGTATGGCAGCATTCGAATGCCCCGCTGGACACCGCGTCGTAAACTTCGAGTGGGCCAACCTCAGCACCACCAGGAGAGGTTCTGACCTGAACGGCTCCATCGGTCATTACCTCAATACGCTCAGCGAAGTATTCCGCTGTGCCATAGAGATTATCCAGGGCAGCTGGCCAGGATGTTGGCATATTAAGTTGAAAACGAGTGGGTTGTGCAATAACAGCGGGTGCATTGATGGCACCGGCAGCGACAAGACCGGTACCGGCCCCTTTTAGAAAAACACGACGATCCATAAGGATTCTCCTCCATGACATTTTTAATACCATGCGAAGCGTACACGCGAGTAGCGCGTAAAGGAAAGCGAGTGGTTGATACAGGAAAGTATTGTTCGCACGGGCATGATTAATTTGTGGGCGAATAAGAGTGAGGGTTTCGCATGAAAATACTGGTGACCGTTAAACGTGCAGTGGATTACACCGTTCGGGTCAGACCGTTAACGGATGGCTCGGGTGTTGACATCGCTAATGCGAAAATGTCGATGAATCCGTTTGATGAAATCGCGCTTGAGCAGGCCGTTCAATTTAAGGAGGCGGGCCTGGCAGATGAAATTGTTGCAGTCAGTATTGGTGATTCCGGCAGTCAGGATGTGCTGCGCTCTGCGCTGGCCTTCGGTGCGGATAGGGCACTATTAATTCAAACGGATTCGGTGCTTGAACCGGTTGCTGTGTCGCGAATTCTGGCCAAGATTGCCACTGATGAAGCACCGCATTTAGTTCTAATGGGTAAGCAGGCGATTGATGATGACGCGAGCCAAACGCCGCAGATGTTAGCGGCGCGAATGGGCTGGGCACAGGGCACGTTCGCTTGTGGGCTCAGCATGGGTGAGGGGGAGGTAAGCGTGATCCGAGAGGTGGACGGAGGCACGCAGACTCTCGCGCTAACCCTACCTGCCGTGGTGAGTGTTGACCTGCGCCTGAACGAGCCCCGATATCTTAAGCTGCCGGACATTATGAAAGCGAAGCGAAAGCCGCTGGAAGTGCAGACGGTTGAGGAATTGGGTGTTGATGTCAGCACAAAAACGCGAATCACGCATTTTGCAGAGCCCCCTGAGCGTGAGCCGGGTGTTCGGGTTCAGTCGGTCAGCGAACTGATCGATCGGTTGGTTAACGAAGCAAAGGTGCTCTGATATGGCGGTTTTAGTAGTAGCAGATCACAGTGATGGAATACTGTCTGATGGAACAGCGCGCACGATCACAGCGGCACTTGAGTTGGACGCAACGGTGGATGTACTGGTGGCGGGCGAGCAGGCACAGGCAGTGGCTGAGCAGGCCGCAGCACTGAGCGGCGTGACGCGGGTGCGCTGCTGTGATGATGCCGCTTATGCACACCGGTTAGCAGAACCGATGGCCGCTTTAATTCTTTCATTGATGAACGAGTATGCCGTGGTAATGGCACCCGGTAGCGCTCAGGGGCGGGATGTTTTGCCGCGAGTAGCAGCGGTGCTGGATGTGGCTCAGTTATCTGAGATCACGCGGGTGATTGACAGCAGCACCTTTGAGCGCCCGATTTATGCGGGTAATGTTCTGGCCACGGTAGTTTCTGAAGAGGCGATAAAAGTGATTACGGTGCGAATCACCGCCTTTGAGCCGACTGCAGCAGCCGGCTCGAGCGCCCCGATAGAAGCGGTAGCGGCCGCTGAGGCGCCAGACCTCGCGCGATTTGTTGAGGAATCTGTGGTGCGCTCTGATCGACCGGAATTAGGTTCGGCTAAAGTCGTCATTTCCGGTGGGCGTGGCGTTGGGAGTGCCGAAGGGTTTAAGCTACTGGAAAAGATAGCCGATGAGCTCAATGCGGCAATCGGGGCATCTAGGGCTGCTGTTGATGCCGGTTACGTGCCTAACGACTATCAGGTGGGCCAATCCGGTAAGGCGGTGGCGCCGGATCTCTACATTGCGGTTGGGATTTCGGGAGCCATACAACACTGGGCAGGAATGAAGGACAGTAAAGTCGTTGTTGCCATTAACGTCGACGAAGAATGTCCCATGGTACAAACAGCCGACTACGCATTAGTGGCGGACCTGTTTGACGTACTGCCTGAACTGGAGGAGGGCCTTGCGCAACTGAAGGCCCATTAAGGAGGGGCCATGCCAGAGCGCATTGCCGAGGGTCTGTATCGATTTGATACCGGGTATCTTCGTCCCGGTCATACCGCCTGTTATATCGTCATTAATGACGATCATACTGCCATCGTCGACTGCGGCGTAACAGCCACTGCTGAGCCATTGCTGGAGGCTTTGGAAAAAGATGGCATCAGCCTTGAGTCGATCGATTGGGTCGTCCCAACCCATGTGCATTTGGATCATTCCGGGGGTGCGGGCGCGTTAATGGCAATGCTGCCGCAAGCAAAGCTTGGCGTTCACCCGTCCGGAAAAGATCATCTGGTTGACCCTTCGCGTTTGGAAACGGGGGTGCGCGCCTTGTACGGCGATGCATTTTTCGAGCGTGAGTATGCCCCGGTTACTGCGGTACCCGAAGAGCGCATTGTGACGTTTGAGGATAATACGGCTCTGCCACTGGGGTCTGTGTCGCTACCCATTATCCATACCCCCGGGCACGCCTGGCAT
>JAGXLT010000147.1 GCA_018334525.1 Gammaproteobacteria bacterium | reverse complement strand
ATTAAGCGACAGATCCCTGACACCGCCCCCCACCAGATAGGCGCCGTAACCTGCCGTTTTTAGGCGATACAGCACTTTTAGCGCTTGATCGCTAATGCGGCTGCGAGAGATGACATGCCGATCACGCGGTACGATCGTCGGCTCGATAGATTGTGTTTGGAGTTGGCTCACTAAGCGGCCGAGTCCTCTTGTATGACCTTACTGAGCCCGTATAATACCAGCCCTTGTCGCTGAACAGTTACGCTCCCATCGTCTAGCGGTTAGGACGCTGCCCTCTCAAGGCGGAAACCGGGGTTCAAGTCCCCGTGGGAGCACCATTTACTGTTTTTAACTGCCCGCATCCGATGGCACGATGGGCTCAGGCAACTCGGCTAACGCCATGCTGCTGCCATTCAAAGAGACCTCAGCCACCAGCGTTTCCTGCTGACCCATGCCGCGGAAACCCACTCGCATGACGGTACCGGCACGAAACTGGGCAAGGTGCTCTGGCGCTAACAAGGCAATGACCTGACAGCCCGACGGATAGCAAGTGCTGAACGGCAACGTGATCTCGTCATTCTCATCAAACTGGATGACCACGCCAGCGCGCAGATCAAGGCCAAAAGGTAGCTCAAGGGCAATAAGCACGCCTTGCTGATTACGCAGCATGGTGACCTCTAACAAACGCCCGCCGCCTTCCTCATTTTCCACATCTAGGCGCTGCACCATGCGGCAGGCTCGCGGCGTGGCCTCTATACAGACCAGTGTCCAGTCACCATAAGTCTCTGTGGTGGTCTCAACGTCTGATGCTTCCTGCGCCTGAGCGCCTCCCAGCAAACTGACGCTACCCAGTAAAAAAACCATGGCTGTTAACAAGCGATTCATCAGGCATAATTCCTGTTGTATTGATGATTCCGTAAGGATACGACAAACCCGCGCAGGAACCACCCCTAAATGTCATCACCCATTCCCAAAGAGAACACACCGAGCTTATTACGCCGATTAATGGCAATTCTGTACGACGGCATGTTGTTAATCGCGCTTTGGATGGCGGCCAGTGCGCTGTGGCTTGCTTTAACTGGCGGTCAGGCTGCCGCCGCAGGCGATGCGCTGTATCGCCTGTATCTGTTCGCTGTGGCCTATGCCTTTTTTGTCGGGTTTTGGTGTTTTGCCGGGCGCACCTTAGGAATGCAGGCTTGGCGCTTACAAGTAGTGGATGCAAATGGAAAGCGCATTGGCTTTATGGCCGCAACAAATCGGTTTATGACCGCTATCTTGTCGTGGCTGCCGCTGGGTGGCGGTTTTTTATGGGCAATGCTCGACAAACATGATCTGACCTGGCACGACCGCTTATCAAAAACCTACTTATATCTTGAAGAAAAGCGCCGCTAGCGCACGCGACGCATCGCAATCAGAGCGATAACCAGGAACAAAGCTGTGGGTGATAGTGCACTGACCGGCGCCGGCAGGCCATAGATCACACCGGCATTGTTAAGAAACCGATTGATTAAGAAAAAACCAAGCCCGATCAACACACCCAAAAAGATCTTCTGCCCGACACCTGCACTGCGCTGCGAGCCGAACACCAATGGCACAGTAAGCAGCAGCATCACAATCGTTGCTAAAGGGGTGGAGAGTTTTATCCAAAATGCCAGGCGATATTCTTCGCTATCCAGATTGTTCAGCTCCAGATACCGGATATACCTGACCAGCTCGGTAACCGCCAGCGTGGCCGCGTCAACCACCACCACCTCGAGCATATCAGGGTCAAGCTCACCCCCAACGGCAGCTCTGGGCTGCTCGCTCACCACCACCTGATTATCGAGAAATGCCGTTATCGTGGCCGGGGCCAGAACCCAGCGGCCGGCGGTATATTCGGCTACCGGTGCCGAAAGAACACGCACGAGCTGGTTACCAGCCACCTCATAAACAACAACACCTTCAATTAAGTCTGATCTAAGCGCACGCTGACCGTGTAAAAAGTAATCCCCATCCCTCACCCAGAAGCCGCCGCCACCCGCATCAACGGAACGACCTAAGGCTTCCGCCTGTACCGCTTGTGCCAGGCGAACGGCAGGGGGCGCAAACCACTCACCAATCGCGGCCGCTAGCAGCGCAAGCAATAAACCGGCATACACAACAGATCGCGCAATCTGTGCCACCGACATACCCACGGCGCGCATCACCACCAATTCGCTGCGGGCTGCCAGCGCCCCTAAACTGACCAGGGCACCGATGAGCGTTGCCATTGGAAACGCCTCATAGGCACGATGTACCATCTGCAGGCTCACATAGAGCAGCGCGGCGCCCAGCCCGTAATTGCCCTGCCCGATGTCACCGGCTTCATCAATGAACTCAAACACAAAGTTAATACAAACGAGGATAAACAACCCGGCAAGTGCGCCGCTGAGCACGGTCGCCATGATGTAGCGGTCTAAGCGAGACATTAATGGATCGCCCGTTGTCGTGTTACTTGAAAACGACGCTGCAAAAACAGCAACGCCAGGCCAATCCCGACCACATGCACCCAATAAAGGCCAAGCCAGGCGGGCGTTGTCCCGGCAATCATCCAGTCCTGAGCCACGTACAGCAGATTAAAGTAGATCATGAACAAAATGATGGCCACGACCAGTCGGCCGTAACGCCCGCTTCGTGGATCGGTCTTTGCCAGCGGCAGCGCTGTCAGCGCAAGCACTACAATCATAAACGGCAATGATAAGCGCCACTGAAGCTCTGCGTTATGCACCAGGCTACGATCCAGCAACAACGCCTGCAACGGTATGGCGTCCCGCCCAACACCCACCTGCACAGGGCTTGGCTCTGAGATCCTCACGCCGTGCTCGGCATAGCGCATCACCTCCCACGCGCCCTCGCCGGGTACACCACGATAGCGAAAACCCTCCTGCACCACTAAAAACTCGCCACTGCCCAGCCCATCAATCACCCGACGCCCGGTATCAGCAAGCAGAATCTCTCGGCCATCCGGTGTGTCACGTTCAGCAAAGATGGTATCCATTGCTCCACTCTCATCTACCTTCGCGACGTACACGGTGGCCTCTGGGCCCAGCCGCGTAAATTGGCCGGCCTGCAAACCCATAAATCGTGCTTCTTGCTGGGCATTTGCACGAACCACATCCGACTGTCGTTCTGCTGCAGGCCCCACGGATAACGCTAAAACGCCAACCCCGATGGCAAGGGGTATAGCCAAAGCAAAAATGCCACGATAGACATGAAAAGGACTGACACCACAGCCGGCCATCGCGCTCATTTCTGAATCGCGGTAAAGACGGCCAAGCGCCAGCACAACGCCCAAAAAGAAACTGCCCGGCAGTACCACAGACAGATTAGCCGCGGCTTTTAGCCCTAACATCAGGAAAATAACGTCAGGTGGAATATCGCCCCGCGCGGCATCGGCCATAAATTGCACAAGCCGATTAGTGAGCAGCACGACCACAAGCACAACGGTCACAGCGGCCCATGCCAGCATGACCTCACGTAATAAATAACGAGTTAATCGACTCAGCCCCACGACATTAGCCCCATGCCTGCGGTAATCTTTAGTAATAGACACTCACTTTAACAGCTGCGGAGCCGAAAGTGCCGCGCATCGATTTTTACATTCTTGCTGCTCATTCGACTGAGGCGAGAACACGATTCTGCTGCCGACTTGCTACTAAGGCGTGGCGAGACGGGCATTTCCCC
>JAGXLT010000146.1 GCA_018334525.1 Gammaproteobacteria bacterium | reverse complement strand
CATTTTAACAGCTGCGGAGCCGAAAGTGCCGCGCATCGATTTTTACATTCTTGCTGCTCATTCGACTGAGGCGAGAACACGATTCTGCTGCCGACTTGCTACTAAGGCGTGGCGAGACGGGCATCGTGTGTTTATCAGAACTGACTCTGAAGCCACAGCTGAGGCGATTGATGCGCTGCTGTGGAGCGCGAAACCGACCAGCTTTATCCCGCATGGGCGACAATCTGACGATGGAGAAACCCCGGTCGTGATTGATACAGCGCCCCAGCCCGGTGACTTACTGATTAATTTGGCACAGGATATGCCGGAGGACTGGCAGCAACGCCTGCGGGTTGCCGAAGTCATTACAGCCGACCCCCAAGTAAAAGATGCCGGGCGCCAGCGCTACCGCGACTATCACCAGGCGGGTTCAAAACCACACACTCATAACATTGCAGATCAGGAGCACGCATAAACCATGCAGAAGACGTATGACCCCAGCCGCATTGAGCCCTATTGGTATGAGCGTTGGGAGCACAATGGCTATTTTGCGCCAAGCGGCCAGGGCACACCCTACTGCATTATGATTCCCCCGCCGAACGTGACCGGCACATTACACATGGGGCATGCCTTTCAGGACACCCTCATGGATATCCTCATTCGCTTTCACCGCATGCGCGGGCATAACACGTTATGGCAACCGGGTACTGATCATGCCGGTATTGCCACCCAGCTCGTTGTTGAACGGCAATTAAACGCCGCCGGCAAAGATCGGCTGGAGCTCGGTCGGGAAGCGTTCGTCGAAAAAATATGGGAGTGGAAAGAGCAATCCGGTGGCACGATTCAAAATCAAATGCGTCGCCTGGGGGCGTCCGTTGACTGGTCGCGAGAGCGCTTCACGATGGATGAAGGCCTCTCAACAGCCGTTCGCGAAGTGTTTGTCCGATTACATGACGAGGGGCTTATTTATCGCGGGCAGCGCCTCGTCAACTGGGATCCTGTCCTCGAAACCGCCGTATCTGATCTGGAGGTGGAATCCACAGAAGAGCAAGGATCGATCTGGCGCTTGCGTTATCCGCTGGCAGACAGTGACGAGTCGGTGGTGGTTGCCACCACACGTCCGGAAACCATGTTGGGTGACACCGCCGTCGCGGTGAACCCCAATGACCCTCGCTATGCGCATTTAATCGGCAAGAACATCAAACTGCCCTTGGTTGGGCGGGAAATCCCCATTGTTGCCGATGAGTACGTGGACATGGAATTTGGCACCGGTTGCCTGAAAATTACACCGGCCCATGACTTTAACGACTATGAGGTGGGGCTGCGGCATGGCTGTGAGCCCATCAATATCTTTACCGGCAAAGCCACCATTAATAACAACGCGCCCGAAGCCTACCAGGGACTGGACCGATTTGAAGCGCGTGAACGCATTGTGGCCGATTTTAAAGCCGCCGGGCTGCTTGAAGGGGTCGACCCGCATAAACTGATGGTGCCGCGCTGTGAGCGCACAGGCGCCATTGTAGAGCCTTATCTAACGCATCAATGGTTCGTTGATTTAACCCGTAAAACGCAGCCTGACGGGCGCCCGGGTGGCTGGACTGAAATTACCGACCCGGCCATACAGGCAGTTCGTGAGGGCCAGATCCAATTTACCCCAGAGAACTGGACAAAGACCTACTACAACTGGCTTGAAGACATTCAAGACTGGTGCATTAGCCGGCAGCTTTGGTGGGGCATCGCATTCCTGCCTGGTATGACGAAAATGGCAAAGTTTATGTTGGCCGTAACGAAACAGAAGTTCGTGAGAAACATGGATTACCGAACACCCTGACGCTGCAGCAGGATCCCGATGTTCTCGATACCTGGTTCTCATCCGCACTCTGGCCGTTTTCAACACTGGGCTGGCCAGAGGATACGCGTGAACTGAGTACGTTCTACCCGACCAATGTACTGGTCACTGGCTTCGATATCATTTTCTTCTGGGTGGCCCGAATGATCATGATGGGGCTGAAGTTCGGCGGCGATGTGCCATTTCGCGAAGTCTATATTCACGGCCTGGTACGCGACTCAGAAGGCGCGAAAATGTCAAAGTCTAAGGGCAATGTGCTTGATCCAATTGACATTATTGACGGCATCGATCTGGAATCACTCGTCCAGAAACGCACCACCGGGCTGATGCAGCCACAGCGTGCGCCGGCCATTGAAAAGCAAACCCGCAAAGCATTCGGTAACGGTATTCCACCGCATGGCACCGATGCCTTGCGGTTTACCTTTGCCAGCCTGGCCACCACCGGCCGAGATGTAGTCTTTGATATGGGTCGGGTTGATGGGTATCGCAACTTCTGTAACAAACTATGGAATGCAGCACGCTATGTGTTGATGAACACCGAAGATCAGGACTGCGGCGTGAACGGCGAACCCGTCACGCTCGGCAGTGCGGATCAGTGGATTATTTCCCGGCTGCAGAAAACCGAAACAACGGTGATTGAGGCGCTTAAGACCTATCGAATGGATCTGGCAGCGCAAGCGATTTATGAATTCCTCTGGGATGAGTATTGCGACTGGTATCTCGAGCTTTGTAAGCCCGTGCTCCAGCAGGACGCTGAGCCAGAGCGGCAGCGCGGCACACGGCGCACACTCGTGCGCGTGCTTGAGACCGTGCTGCGCCTTGCGCATCCGTTTATGCCCTTTATTACCGAAGAGATCTGGCAGCGCATTGCACCGCTTGCGGGCATTGATAGCCCGACCATTATGCACCAGCGCTATCCGGCGCCTGCTGCTGAGTCTGAAGATCAGGCGGCCGAAGCCGAAGTGGAATGGATCCAGCGCTTTATTCTGGGCTTGCGGCGGATTCGTGGTGAAATGGACATTCCCCCCGGCCGCGCATTACCTGTGCTGTTAAATAATGCTTCTACAATGGATCTTGAGCGGCTTGAGCGGCACCGTACCGCGCTTGATTTCTTAGGGCGGCTTGAGTCAGTTGAAGTGCTGGATGCCAACGCAGACACGCCAGAATCAGCATTAGCGCTGGTTGGCGAGCTTGAGCTGCGCGTACCAATCGATGGGCTGATTGATAAAGCCGCCGAACTTTTACGACTGGGCCGTGAGCAAGAGCGGCTGGAATCAGAGCTTAAGCGTATTCAGGGCAAACTGCAGAATGAGGCCTTCGTCAACAAAGCCCCGGCCGAAGTTGTTGCGCGCGAACGCGAAAAACTCGCTGATATTCAAGATGCCCTGAGCCGAGTGGGTGAGCAGCAACAAAAAATGGCTTAATGCAGATAGTCCGCATCGCTAAACGTGCGCACCCAGTGCGGCTGCCAGACGGCAAGGGCGGTCATTACCGCCCCGTTCACGAAGCCTTCCGGAAAAAGCATTAACGGCAACAGGGTCAGGTAGTCTTTCCAAATCACCCAACCGGGCTGAACACCGAAACCCCACAGCAGCGTGGCAGAAACTAAAATCGGCGCCGCCAGCGCCAGCATGCCACCTAAGAACCCACTTCCAAGAAAAAACACAAACGGGTTTAAAGGCAGCCATCGGCGTAATTGGCGATGCACTGCGTAGGCCACCCATACGGGCAGAGCAACGAGTAGCAGGCCATGCACCCCGGCCAGCATTAATGCACTATTGCCTGCCGCGATATTAATGCACAACGCGCCGAAAGAGGCCAGAACAGCCAGCGCGGGGCCAAAAATCAGGATTCCC
>JAGXLT010000145.1 GCA_018334525.1 Gammaproteobacteria bacterium | reverse complement strand
CGTTAATGCGCTCTTCTTCCTCAAGCGGCAGCAGATTAACAATCGGTTTGCCTCGAGCGCCACGACTACCCTGCGGTAATTCGTACACCTTCAGCCAGTAGACTTTGCCCCGGCTTGAGAAGCATAGAAGCGTGTCATGCGTGTTGGCCACCCAAAGCTTATCGATAAAGTCTTCATCGCGCATTCGGGTTGCAGCCTTACCTTTGCCTCCGCGGCGCTGGGCCTGATAGGTATCAAGCGGCTGGATTTTGGCATATCCATGATGCGAAAGCGTGACTACTACATCCTGGGGTGAGATCAGATCTTCAATCGTTAGATCGAGTCGATGCTCAAGGATCTCTGAACGTCGATCATCGCCGTAGCGATCGCGCACATCAATCAGCTCCTCGCGGATGACTTCCATCAGCCGATCGCCGCTGGCCAGAATCGCCAGCAACGCCTGAATGGCGTCAAGAATTTCGCGATATTCATCAACAATGCGGTCCTGCTCCAGACCGGTCAGCCGGTGCAGCCGCAAATCCAAAATGGCCTGTGCCTGAGTTTCGGTTAACCGATACCCACCATCAACCAACCCCATTTGCGCATCAATGTGCTCCGGGCGGGATGCTTCAGCACCGGCTCGCGAGAGCATGTCGCTCACCACACCAGGCGCCCAGACCTTGGCAACCAGCGCTGCTTTCGCATCGGTCGCGGTCGGCGATGACTTAATCAGCGCAATCACTTCATCAATGTTTGCCAAAGCAACTGCCAGTCCCTCAAGGACATGTGCCCGATCCCGAGCGCGGCGTAGTTCGTAAACCGTACGACGGGTTACCACCTCACGCCGGTGGCCAATGAACGCTTTCAGAATATCTTTGAGATTATGCTGCTTCGGCTGCCCCTCATGCAGCGCCACCATGTTGATACCAAAAACGGTTTCAAGCTGGGTGTGCTGATACAGATTATTGAGAATGACCTCAGGCACATCACCGCGCCGAAGCTCAATCACCATCCGAATGCCGTCTTTATCCGATTCGTCTCGCAGCTCAGTAATGCCTTCAAGACGCTTTTCTTTCACTAAATCGGCAATTTTCTCGAGCAGGCGGGCCTTATTGACCTGATAAGGCAGCTCGTCAACGATAATGCTGACACGACCGGAGCGCTCATCTTCTTCAAAATGACAACGCGCCCGCATCACCATGCGCCCGCGACCCGTTCGATACGCTTCGCGTATGCCTTCTACGCCGTTAATAATGCCCCGTGTCGGCAAATCCGGACCCGGGATAATCTCCATCAGCGCTTCAATATCAAGCGAGTCGTCGTCGATTAACGCGATACAGGCATCCACGACTTCACGCAGGTTATGCGGCGGCACATTGGTTGCCATACCCACCGCAATACCTGCACCACCGTTAACTAAAAAGTTGGGTACCCGTGCCGGTAAGACCTGCGGCTCTGTCTCTGAGCCGTCATAGTTGTCGGCAAAATCAACAGTTTCTTTATCGATGTCTGCCAACAGCTCATGCGCAATTCGTGACATACGAACTTCTGTATACCGCATCGCTGCCGCGTTATCGCCGTCGATCGAGCCAAAGTTGCCCTGGCCATCCACCAACGGATAACGCATCGAGAAATCCTGCGCCATTCGAACGATGGTGTCATAAACCGCAGAGTCACCATGCGGATGGTATTTACCGATGACATCACCCACCACACGGGCAGACTTCTTATATGGCTTATTCCAATCGTTACCCAGCTCGCGCATGGCATGTAATACACGCCGATGCACAGGTTTTAAGCCATCTCGAACATCAGGTAAAGCACGGCCAACAATGACGCTCATTGCGTAGTCCAAATAGGACTGACGCATTTCGTCCTCTAGGTTAACCGGGAGGATTTCTTTAGCAACACTCATTACTGCATTATAGCACGGCGCGATGCGCGCGCGTGACTACCACCGGCTCAACAGGCACATCAGCCATACCGCCTCTACGCGTGGTTTCTCCAGCGGCAATTTCATCGATAACGTCCATGCCTTCAACCACTCGCCCAAAGACCGCATAACCGAAGTCACGCTCCCCATGATCCAAAAACGTATTTGCGGAAAGATTCACAAAAAACTGAGTCGTTGCACTATCGCGTACCTGAGTTCGCGCCATCGATAACGTGCCACGTTCGTTCTTTAACCCGTTATCCGCTTCATTCACGATGGGTGGATTGGTCGGCTTTTGCACCATATCAGGAGTAAATCCACCTCCCTGAATAACGAAGCCCGGGATCACGCGATGGAAAATCGTGCCGTCGTAAAACCCTGCATCTACGTAATCAAGAAAGTTCTCGACGGTGACTGGCGCAGCATCAGTAAACAGCTCGATATGCACATCGCCCGCACTGGTTTCGAAAACCACCTGCGGATTGCCCTCCTCTGCACCGGCGACTCCGGCACTCAGGCTGGCTGCCAGCGCAAGGCCAATGGAAACATGCTTCATCACTTTCTCCTGATACTAAGCTTTGGATTAAACGCGAATTGTCGCACACTACGGGCATGGATGAAGTGGATCTCATTATTCACCCTGAGTGGATTATTCCGGTTGAGCCGGCCAATACCGTGCTCGAGCATTACTCACTTGCGATTCATCAAGGCCAAATCCTTGCGATCGCGCCTCAGACTGAAGTCTCTCAAACCTACACGGCGGCGGTTGAACACCGCCTGCCCGGCCAGGTCGTCATGCCCGGATTCATCAATGCGCACACCCATGCAGCGATGACACTCCTTCGCGGTTTTGCTGACGACCTGCCGTTAATGACCTGGCTTATGGAGCATATCTGGCCCGCCGAACAAGCCCATGTCGATGAAGCGTTTGTTCGTGCCGGCAGCGAACTGGCCATTTTAGAGATGCTGCGCGGCGGCATCACCTGCTTTAACGACATGTACTTTTTTCCGGAGCAAACCGCTGAGGCAGCTGCTAAAGCCGGCATTCGAGCAACTGTTGGCATGATTTTAATTGACTTCCCCACTGCTTACGCCGCCAACACCGAGGACTACTTAGCCAAGGGTCAAGCGCTGCATAGTCAATGGGTTGATCACCCCCTCATTGACACCACCATGGCTCCCCACGCGCCTTACACGGTCAGTGAGGCTAATCTGGTCCGCGCAGCTGAAATCGCAGAAAACCTCAACCGACGCTTGCATATTCATGTGCACGAAACAGCCGACGAAGTGGAACGACATCTTACGACCCATGGCGATCGACCACTTATGCGGTTAGATGCGCTTGGTCTGGTGAACTCCAATCTGTTGGCAGTCCACATGACTCAACTCTCAGAGCGCGAGCGAGACCGCCTTGCGGCCACCGGTGCGCACATCATTCATTGCCCTGAGGCCAATATGAAACTGGCCACCGGCTTTTGCCCCATTGCAGATTTAGCTGACCGTTCGGTTTGTCTTGCTTTGGGTACCGACGGCGCAGCCAGCAATAACGACCTGGATATGCTTGGGGAAATGCGCAGTGCTGCGCTGATTGCCAAGGGGTTCAGTGGTAACGCGGCGGCCCTACCCGCTTGGCAGGCCATTGAAATGGCCACTTTAGGCGGTGCAAAAGCGTTAGGTCGAGAGCATGAAATGGGCAGCTTAAAAGTCGGCAAGGCAGCTGACTTCATCAGCCTAGATCTCACACAACCGGAATCCAAACCGCTGCATCAGGTCATTTCCCAAATTGTCTATGCGACTTCC
>JAGXLT010000144.1 GCA_018334525.1 Gammaproteobacteria bacterium | reverse complement strand
TAGGCCCAAAAACTCATTTTTGACAAGGTGTTTTCTCAAAAATACACCATTCGGGCGGTCCAATTTCACCGCATCTTTCTCCGAGCCTGCGAGTTGCAGTACAAAGTACAGCCGCATCTTGTCTCGAAGAAATCTGCGGCAAACTTGTTGCGTGCATAAATCAGGTTAAATAGCTTTTACTCAAATCATTGTTATATTATAGATATTTTTCACAGCCGCCCCATGGAAGATCGATTAGGGCAAAAGATTAAGGTTTCAGACAGCGCGCCCCCTAATCTTTCGCCCTAAACTCTTGGCATCGACAGAACGCTGTCAAATTGAAGAGACGAAAAAGTCTTAACTGGGAGTATCGAGAACATCGGAAACCCAAGCACAAAAAAGTCGAGAGTCATCCGGCTTTCAGAAGTTATGGAATCACAGTGGATATTTTAAGATCATAAACAATAAAATGGAAAAAGTCCTATGAAAACCAAGTCACTTCTTCACCAGATTCTCAGCGAAATGTCCGTCGAGGAATGCATTCAGGAAATGCTTTCTCCCGACTTACGGGGCACCACGCAGGAATTTGCCGACAACATCCAAGCGCATCCCACCGGCTGCATCTTCGTCTCACCGCGTCCAGGCGACGAAATTCCCGATCTGATCAAGAGCCTGCAGGGCCAGCGCCGCACACCTCCGCTGGTCTGCGCCGACGTGGAAAAAAGCGCCCGGCATTTTGTCCCCGAAGCAGCCGACTTCCCCACCCCCATGGCCATGGGCGCCGCCCGCGACCCGCGGCTTATCCGCGAAATGGCGATTTCGTGTGCCCGCGAGTCCCGCGCCATCGGCATCAACTGGACCCTCGCTCCGGTGGCCGACATCAACCTGAATTTCCTCAACTGCGTGACCAACACGCGCTCCCTCGGTGACCAGCCGGGCATCCACTGTGATCTGCTCCAGCCGTGGATCGAGACTTTGCAGGCCAACGGGCTCGCCGCTACCGCCAAGCACTTCCCCGGCGACGGTGTAGACGACCGCGACCAGCACTTATGCACCTCCGTCAACTCACTGCCAATGAGCGAGTGGGACGCCACCTTCGGGCGTGTCTGGAAAACCGTCATTGATGCGGGCGTGATGGCGATCATGCCCGGCCACATCAGTCTCCCCGCCTGGCAGGGCTATCGCGAAGACGTGGCTGAATGCCTGCCCGCGACAATCGACCCGCGTCTACTCATCGACCTGCTGCGCGAGCGGCTTGGATTCCAAGGGGTGATCATATCTGATGCCGCCGTAATGGTCGGCCTCAGTTCCCGGGCACCGGAGGAAGAGCGGATCATCCAGTTTGTTGAGGCCGGGGGTGATGTCTATCTCTTCGCTGATCCGGAGCGGGATTACCAACGACTCCTAAAGGCTTTCGAATCCGGTCGCATCACCGAGGAGCGCATTCGCGAATCCGCTTCCCGTATCATACACTTAAAGGAACAGCTCGGGCTCTTCGAGGATCCATTCGGCCCCTCCCCGGAGACCGCCGTTCGCGAGACCGCAGGGAAGACCTCGGTCGAGGCAGCCGAAGCCGGCCTCACCCTCCTCAAACGCGACGAGCATTTCCCACTCGATACAAGCCGCGTCAAAAAGGTGCTCACAATCACCCTGTCCTACGATAATGAAGAACGTCCGCCGCGCGATCTGGAGGCATTTGATGACGAGCTGCGCGCCGCCGGACTGGATGTAGACCATCACCTGAACCTCGATTTTCGAACGCTCCGCAAGATTGCCGGCGATTACGACTGCGTGTTACTCAATTACTACGTGACCCAGCACATGAAGATGGGCACGATGCGCCTTATCGAGCATATCCCTTTCAAATTCTGGCGTTCCTTCGTGCCGGATCATCCCTGTGTCTGCCACACGACCTTCGGCACCCCTTACGTGGAATACGACCTGCCCTTCATCGGCAACCTGCTCTGTACCTACGGGCCGGAGGAAACTTCCCAACGCGCCGCCGCAAAGGCCTGGCTCGGAAAGCTGACCCCAAAGGGTAAATGCCCTGTCCGCCTGCCCAAAACCACTGTCCAGCCTTTCACGCCGTACCGCTGATTTCATTTACTTGCTTCGGGAAAGAAATCTCATTTCCCACCGCAATGGCGAACCGTCAGCACCGCACCTGCCCGCAGTGCTATCCGTCAACCGACGGGTTGCAGGCGTGCAACATCCGAGACAAGAGTTTTTTCTGCCGAAAATACTTTTTTTGAGTAAAGTCAAGCGTCAAAAATAATTCTTCTCATTAAAAAAGGAGCTTTCATAAGGTGTTATAACCCTAAAAAGCTCCTATTAGATCCACACTGAATATTGTGCGGTAAAATGAGTTACTCTGTTATGCTTTACAGGCCGCTTCGCGTACCATCTGATTGGCATAACCCCACTCATTGTCGTACCAGGACATAACTTTGACGAGGTTGCCGTCAACCACCTGCGTCATAGTCAAATCAACAATGGAAGCACGCGGATCCTTGATGACATCGCTCGATACAATCTCATCATCGCTTACGCCCATGATACCTTTATATTTGCCTTCGGCTTCTTTGGAGAACATTTCATTGAGTTCTTCCCGCGTAGTATCGCGTGAAGTCAGGAAAACAAGATCGGCAATTGAACCAACAGGCACTGGGCCACGAATAGCAATACCGTCAAACTTACCGTCCAGTTCCGTAAGAACTTTCGTGGTAGCCTGAGCTGCACCAGTCGTCGTGGGCACGAAATTGCAAGCACCGGAACGACCGCGACGCACTTTCTTGGAAGGTCCGTCAACTATGCTCTGGTTAATTGTATAAGCGTGGACAGTAGTCATTATCGCTTTTTCTACCCCGATGTTGCGCGCCATGGATTCAACAACCGGAGTAATACAGTTAGTCGTACAACTGGCAGTCGAAAACTTGTTATTGTCGCTGCTGTTAACTTTATGGACAACTGTGTCAACATCATCCGTTTTAGCAGGGGCGGATAAAATAACCCGCTTAGCACCGGCCTGAAGGTGTTTGTCGATTTCTTCCCCTTTAGTAAAAATACCGGTACATTCAAATACCGTGTCAACGCCCATATCACCCCACGGCAACTGAGCTGGATCCTTCTCGCAGCACAGTGGATATTTCTTGCCGTCAATAACCAAGGCATCGCCGTCGGCTTTAACATCCTTTTCATACCGACCATACACTGAATCATACCGAAGCAGGTAAGCCAGATTGTCAGCCGGCACGATGTCATTAACCGCTGCAAGCTCGAGGTTGGGATTATCTAACACAATCTTAAGCGTTGCTCGACCAATCCTGCCTAAACCATTAATTGCTACTTTCTGCATTTTATTACTCCTATAGTTTTATTTTACTTTAAAATGCCTAACCTTAAAAACTCTTTCCGAGAAAATTTGTTCCAGCCTTCAGTCATTAAAAAACTGCACATCATCGCGTAATATAACAGCAATATTCAATTATGCACGCTCAGCGCTCAAAATCATAATTCGTCTCAAACAACTCCACCATCCGATCGCATACAGTTTCCTCGTCCTCACCGGAAACCTTGATTGTCACCGTTTGCCCATGGGTGACCGCAAGGCCTATCAAATCAAGTGAATTCTTGGCATCAGCCTCTTGACCATCCTCCCCGACAACCTTTATCTCAGCATTGTATTGCCTAGCCTCTTTTACAATTATGGCCGACGGCCTGCAATGAATTCCGTAGCC
>JAGXLT010000143.1 GCA_018334525.1 Gammaproteobacteria bacterium | reverse complement strand
AGGTTGATAGCCCCGAGCCATGCTCGATGGTCACCATCAACCCCGCATTCCCATTGCGCTCTGCAAAGCTGATACGACCGCCACCGGGCGCTCTTACCAGAGGATCATTCCAGGAAACCAAATCAATCCCACGATGCGGAACAATTTGCCCGGTTATCGGGTGCGCTCGCATCCCAAACCCCGAGGTCAGACGGCTTTGTTGCAAGGGTCTGGTTGTCGGCAAGCGATCAAAAAACTGACTTGCAGCCGATAAGACACTTAAGTCGTTAAGCGTTTGAGCATCCATATAGTCGACAAGCGCGATCGGCCCACCCGCGTCCAGCTGCTGCTCGGTCGAGGCTGCCGCATAGATCTGATCAAGATTAAGCCCAAGATCATTCAGCTGATTGGCGGCTTGTGCGTTCAAATCGCCGATTATCTCTTTGGTCACCGATTTATACTGATCAAACGCGCTCGCAATCTCTGCTCTTTCTGCTTCAATCGCGGCAACTTTTCCAGCGGTGACTGAAATGACCAATCTTTCATTAAAATCGTAGAAAACATAGAGCAGAACAGCCACGGCAAACAGTGACATTACCGTCTGATAAATGCGTGACTGAACGCTCAGGCGTTGTTTCTGGTGCAAGAACACCTGTTCAACATCATGCTGTTTCAAATGAAAATGAGTACTTCCACCGCGGCTGAGAACGATCACTTCGGTAGGATCTGTCGAACTCAAACGCTCTTTTAGCGCGTGCAGCCAGGCTAACTTTTTAATGCGCTTTTTCATGAGTCAGCCCACAAGCTCAGGCAGTTCCGCCTCAACCATGACTGGTTTGACATCGGGCACTGACTGGGCAAGCGTCGCATGCAGCGAGGCGCCGGGCTCTATTTCGAGGGTGGTGTATTCGACATAGCCTGTTATGCGACAGGTTTCTCTTAACGCCAGCTGGCCGCCTTTTAGATGATCACTCACCTCACCCCATACTTCTGCGTACCCGGCATGGAGGTGTCCGGTGAGCTTTCCGGTCGGTGCGATGTGGATGTGCTCGCAGTGCACATTACCCACCAACTCGCCCTCTAACTGAATTTCACCATCAACACGAAGGTCGGTTGAAAGGTGGATAACCACGCCTTCGCCGATGATCAAATCTGCTTTTTTTGCTTCAGTCACTCTCTATCGGCCTGCAAATTTGAAAGGGCCGATCACGATAAAGTTTTTCTCAAAAAGCAGCCATACACCAAAAAGGGCGCCTAGAAAATGGTCCTAGCTATTCACCATCTCCTGACGAATCTGTACCGCCTGGTTTTCCGGTAGGCGCACATCTGCCAGCGTTACGGCCTGACCACAGGGCACGTTGTTTTTAAGCGTTACCCCATGCGCTAGGCCAATCGGCAGCAACTGCTCGGCGGCACTTCGGCTGGCCGGCACCAGTTGCCCCCACACGGTATAGCCGCCTTCGCCATCCAGCGTTTCACCGGCTTTTAAATTCCGCTTCGCCACGGCGGCCACATCACCCACCCACGCACGGGTCTGCCCGGTCGGCTCACCCCGCAACGCCGCAGACAGCACACTGACCCCCAGCTCTAACCCAATCAGATGAAAGGGTTTGTACATGGCCGCATACTGCCCGGTTGAATCGGTGGGCAACCCGTACTGACGAAAACACGCCGCGGCATAATCGTTTGGCGCTTTGAACACGACATACACACCCCAGCGGAGGTCCCGATACACCGGGCGGCCGTCACGCTCTAGGCTGCTCACCACTTCAACCGTGCCCGTTTGCGACAAAATGCCACCCACCTCACGCGGCCGCAGCACATGTGCCAGGTCATCCACACCGCAGGGCGGGAAGGTGAGCCCGGCATCCGGCACCGAAAGCTCACAAGCATTCGCAATGGCTGCCATTTCAATCGCTGACTTCGTGCCATCCAAAAAGCTGTTAAACATTTGCGGGTTCATACCGGCCGCGGCGGCTTCTTCTGCAGAAAGCCCGTAATGTGACCACACCTCATCGGGTGTCACCTGGTGATACGCCGGCAGGTATTTCGTGCCCTTGCCCGCAGCGACCACTTCTAAACCCGCGGATCGGGCCCAGTCCACAATTTCTGAGGTTAAAGCGGGCTGATCGCCATAGGCCATGGAATACACCACGCCGCGCTCACGGGCTTTTTCCGCCAGCAATGGCCCGGCCAATACGTCCGCTTCCACATTTACCATCACGATGTGGCGCCCGGCCTCAATGGCAGCCAGCGCATGCTGAATGCCCGCAGCGGGATGCCCGGTGGCTTCAATAATCACATCCACATCGCTTTGGTTGGCCAGCTCAATGCCATCGGTTAAAAACACCGTGGCATCAACCTGCGATGGCGACCACCCCACGGTACGGCAGGCCGTGCGTGCCCGGTCCGTATCCAAATCGGCAATGGCCACCACTTCAAGCCCCGGCGTGGATGGCACCTGACTTAAAAACATCGAGCCAAACTTGCCCGCGCCAATCAGGCCAACACGCACGGGCTTATCGGCCGCTCGCTCCTGTAGTAATCGATAAAGATTCATTTAACCTCCCCCACAACTCGCCCCGCCCAACACGCAGAATTGCGCACAATGCGGATGATTTAACGCCACGGTCTTTGCCGCTTGCGATAGTGTCTGTCCCAGATCAAACCGCTCGTCATACGGCAGTAGCGTGCATGCCACGACGCTCGGGTGATCGGCCCCTTTACGTTTCACGATCATGCGCGAGCTGGCGCACATCATCGCATCGGGATGCACGTTGAGTTTCTGCCAGCACTCGGTGGTGATTTCCGGCACATCCAAGCGTGCATCCATTTCAGGAAACAAGACCAGCGTTTGCGGTGCCATTGCATCGAGCGCAATGCCCCGCTCAGCAAACAAGGCGGCGTAGCCTTGTCGCATTGCCATTTCATCATCACCCGCAAAAAGCCGGCCGGCAATATCCACATGAAAGCCATGCTGTGTCAGCCATTGCAGCCCCTTGATGACCGGTTCAAAGGTGTCTGCCCCGCGCTCTGCCTCATGCCAGACCGGGTCAAAATGATCGATGGATACGCGCATCGTGAGCTTATCGCCATAGGCTGCCTGCATCGCCAGCAGGCCTTTTTTAACCCGCGGGCGGAGCATGGGTTTCGTGGCATTGGTGAGTAACAGCACCGCAAAGCCACGTGCCAGGGTCAGCTCAAGCATATCGAGCATCTGTGGATTTAAAAACGGCTCACCCCCGGTAAACCCAATCACCTGTGTACCCAGCTGATGGGTGGCGATTTCATCCAGATACAAAGCCACTTCATCGGTCGTGATATAGGCGAGCCGATCATTACTGGGGGATGATTCGATATAACAGTTGCGGCAGGTTAAATTGCATAAGGTACCGGTATTAATCCACAGCGTTTCGAGCTTTTGCAGGGTAACCGCTGCGCGTGTTTCACCTTTTGCTGTGCACTCAGGGTCGCGAAATTTAGCCGGGTCAAGGAAATAAGGCTTCTGTTCTGCAAGCTGACTCATAAAGGCGTTGTCTCCTTCCGCAGGCTTTGTATGAAACGGGGTATAAAGGCCACCAGCGCTATCAGCGCTAGCGCAATTAATGCCGGTTGAATCCAGTTGCCCTGGCCGGACAGGGCCTCGCGGCCGGCGTGCCCTACCCAGGCATACGCCAGCGCGCCCGGCGCCATCGCGATAAAACTGGTTACCACGTAAACACCAACCGGTATTCGCGTTAGCCCAAGCGCATAGTTTAAAAGATTAAAAGGAAAGAGCGGCACGAGACGC
>JAGXLT010000142.1 GCA_018334525.1 Gammaproteobacteria bacterium | reverse complement strand
AATGCCGCGCGATGCCCCTGGCTGCAGACGAATAACGCCTTTTTTGGCAAGGGCACGTAAGTGCTGCTCAGCCGCATTGGCGGAGCGAAAGCCGAGCTCAGCCGCGATTTCACTACGCGTGGGCGGATAACCGGTTTGGTTTAAGAACCGCTGAATGAGCAGCAGAATTTCTTGTTGTCGATCTGTTAACGTGTCCATAACTGTTAATTTATACAGTACTGTATGGATATGCAATACCTGTGAGCGATATACTAAAGAAATGGTAAAAATTCAGGATCACATCAGCGCAGAGCGTCCTGGAGATCTGGCTTTTGACGCCTGGTTTTCACGCCTGCCCGTTGCGTTTGATACAGCCGATCAGACACGCCTGTTTAAAGCATGGGAGTTGGCACAGTCGGTGTATGGGCAAACCACTCGTGAATTGGGCGATCGCTGCATAGATCATGCGTTGCATGTTGCAGAGATTCTGGCTGATTTACGGCTTGATGCCGATTCACTGATCGCTGCGCTCCTGCATGACTCTCCGGAAAGTGTCGCGCAGCAGGCGGGGGATACGGTTGCCAGCCTGATTGATGGCTGTTCGCGAATGCGGCAGGTTAGCCATTTACATGGTGCAGGCAGTCATGGGCGCGCTGGAGAGCGGGCAGAGGCGCTGCGCAAAATGCTACTGGCCATGGCCAAAGATATTCGTGTGGTGTTTTTGGTGCTCGCAGAGCGGTTGCACGATATGCGCTGTCTGCGCGCGCTGGATGATGCACAACAGGTTGCATTGGCTGCTGAAACACTGGATCTCTATGCACCGCTGGCTAATCGTTTGGGTATCTGGCAGATAAAATGGGAGTTGGAAGATCTGTCTTTTCGCTGCCTCGAGCCCACCGCCTACAAGCGGATTGCCAGTCTGCTGGCAGAAAAGCGAACAGATCGAGAGCGCTTCATCCACGCTATGCAGACCCGGTTAGAACAAGCATTGGCGGCGGCGAACATTAAAGCCGAGGTTACAGGTCGGCCAAAGCATCTGTTTAGCATTTGGCGAAAAATGCAGCGCAAGGGGCTCGACTTCCATCAGCTATTCGATTTACGTGCCTTTCGTATTTTAGTTGATGATGTGGCGCAGTGTTATGCCGCCCTGGGTGTGGTGCATAGCCAATGGCCACCCATTGCGCGCGAGTTCGATGATTACATTGCTGCGCCAAAAGAAAATCAGTATCGCTCTTTGCATACCGCTGTAGTGGGTGAGGGCGGGCGACCGGTTGAGGTGCAGATTCGCACTTACGAAATGCATCAGCAGGCTGAGCTCGGTATCGCCGCCCACTGGCGTTACAAAGAAGGCAAGTCTGCAGATCCTGCTTTTGATGCGCGTGTTGCCTGGTTACGCACGCTGCTCGACTCCGCTCCCGGGGCCGAGGGCGACGGGGATGATGACTTTATTGATCGCTTTAAGGCAGAGGTCTTTGAGGACCGCGTTTATGTCATGACGCCGAAAGGCGATGTGATTGATTTGCCCCGCGGTGCAACCGCACTGGATTTTGCTTATGCCGTGCATAGTGAAGTCGGGCATCGATGTCGTGGTGCCAAAATCAATGGTCAGATTGCACCACTATCGCGGCCGTTGGGTAATGGCGATTATGTCGAGGTACTCACCGCACGCAATGCCCGGCCGAGTCGGGATTGGCTGAACCCATCGCTGGGTTATTTGCGCACGCCACGCGCCTTGGCGCGAGTTCGCAGCTGGTTTCGACAGCAGGATTATGAGCAAAACGTTAGCGATGGGCGCAGTTTGCTTGAACGTGAGTTACACAGACTGGGCGTAGAAGATGTCAATCTCGACGCACTGGCCGGGCGTTCTGCACAAGGGAATTTGTCGGATTTTCTGGCAGCCATCGGGCGTGGCGATGTCACTGGCGGGCAGATTGCCTCTCTGCTCAGTGATCGGCTGCTACCTGACCGTGACTCGACTGCGCATTTGGTTCGGCCGCGCCGCGCGGATACTAAATCAGGCACGATTGCCGATGGCGATATTCGTATCTATGGCGTCGGTAATTTGCTGACGCGTTTGGCGCGCTGCTGTCAGCCTACACCGGGAGATTCGATTATCGGTTTTATTACCCGTGGTGAGGGCATCAGTATTCACCGGCGTGACTGTGCCAATGTCAGGCGGCTTGAGGAAGTATCGCCAGAGCGTCTAATAGAGGTGAGTTGGTCGGGCGCCGGTCAGCAACAATATCCGGTTGATATTCTGGTAGAGGCACATGATCGGCGGGGCCTGATTCGTGATATCTCGCTTTTACTGAATAACGAAGGCATTAATGTTACCGCAGTCAATACACGAACCGATCCCGATCAGGAAGTGGCATTTATGACATTAACCATTGAGGTGTCTGATGCTGACCAGTTAAGCCGGGTCATCGATCGCATTGCCGGTTTGCGCAATGTTCGCGAGGTGCGCCGTGCGGGGTAGAAGCAGTCTGCTTGCCCTGCTGCTATCCGTTTCTTTCCTGGCAAATGCCGACTGCGGCCAGCCCGGCACAACGGCGCTGCAAGCGGTTACGGTTGGCGAGGCAGTCACCATCGAGGCGGTAGTGACTGGGGCCTTCCCGGGCGATGCCGGGTTGCGTGGGTTTTATGTGGGCAATGAGTCCGTCGGCTTGTTTGTTTATGCCCCTGACCTGACCCCTGAACAATCGCCACAGGCCGGCGAGCGCTGGCGATTTCGTGCGATGGCGGGGCAATATCGGGGCCGAAAACAACTTCAGCAGATTGAGCAGCTTCAGTTTTGCGGCGAAGAGGTACTGGCACCTGAGTTACTCAATTTTAAACACGATCCGCCAGATTTTGATCACTATCAGGATCGTTTGGTGCGCATTGAACAACCACTCACGATTACTGACACCTATCTGCTGGGTCGTTACGGATCGCTGGGTCTGGCCTTAAACGGCCGGGCTTTCGCCCCGAATACGGGGGTGCAGGGCGGACAGTTACTGGATTTGGTGTTGGATGATGGTCGTTATCAGCGCGATGCCCGGCCGGTGCCGTTTCTCGATGCGCAGGGTGTGCGGCGTGCGGGCGACGAATTAACGAAAGTGACCGGTATTTTAACGCGGGCGTTCGGGCAATGGCGGCTGCATCCGGTTGCCCCACCGGAGTTTCGATCGCTCAACCCTCGGCCTAAGCCGTTGTCTAATGCCAGCGGTATTCGTGCCGTTAACTTTAATGTTAAGAATTACTTTGTTGATCTTGGCGGCCGCGGTGCCGCAACAAAAGCCGAGTTAAATCGCCAAAGACAGCGTTTGGCCGACAGCGTGCGGCTGCTGGATGCCGATATCCTGGTGCTACACGAAATTCAAAATAAACCGACTGCGGTTGATGATCTGCTGGCCGTGCTTAATGCGAATCAGCCGGCAGACCAACAGTACGCAGCAGCGCGGCTGGATAGGCAACCTGCGGCCATTCGCAGCGTCATTTTTTATCGATCGGCACGGTTAACAAAAGTTTCGGTGGATCAACAGATTGATCCTATTCATCCGAGAGATCCCATGGCCGCTATGTTTCGGGATCAGCAGGGCAATGAGCTGTTGGTTATTGCCGCGCATTATAAGTCACGGGGTGGGTGTCCTGATGATGGTGATATTGACCAGGGTGAAGGCTGCTGGGCGGAGCGACGGAATGGCCAAAGTCAGGCGTTAGTGAATTGGATAACGCCGTGGCTGGTGGAGGATCTGCCGCTATTGGTGTTGGCAGATTTCAATGCGCAGGCTCAGGAAGCACCGATTCATCTGTTGCGGGAGGCCGGATTGACAGACCTGTTGGCAGCGCA
>JAGXLT010000141.1 GCA_018334525.1 Gammaproteobacteria bacterium | reverse complement strand
TTATCTGCAGGGCCAGGCAACCGGGTTACCCGTGGTGGCGCGGGATTGGCTTACTCAATGGTCTGACGGACTAATCGTTCTCTCGGGCGCCGCAGCCGGCGATGTCGGCGAAGCGCTGATTGCAGAAGATATGGACCTGGCCCAACAACGACTGGCGTTCTGGCAGGCTCTTTACGGCGATCGTTTTTATCTTGAATTGCAGCGCACCGGACGGCCGGGTGATGAAGAACAGGTGCACGGTGCAGTTGCGCTTGCTGAGCGAACGGGATGCCCGGTCGTCGCCACCAATAATGTCCGATTTCTAGAGGCGGCTGATCATGAAGCGCATGAGGCGCGTGTATGCATTCATGACGGGCGCATTCTGCACGATGAAAACCGCCCGAGGCGCTACTCAGAGGCGCAATATCTCCGGTCGGCGGAAGAGATGCAGGAATGTTTCAAAGACCTGCCTGAAGCGATAGAAAACACCCTGCTTATCGCACAACGATGCAATTTGACGCTCACGCTTGATCAGAATGCGCTGCCCGACTTTCCGGTGCCGGACGGCAAGCCGATTGATCAGTTCCTGCGTGAGGAGTCTGAGCGCGGTCTGGCTCGGCGCATTGAAAATGACGGTGCGGTTACTGAACCTCAGGCGTATCAGGAGCGCCTGGATTTTGAGCTGGATGTGATCAATCAAATGGGCTTTCCCGGCTACTTTTTGATTGTTGCTGACTTTATTCGCTGGGCTAAAGCCAAGGATATTCCTGTTGGGCCCGGGCGTGGTTCTGGCGCCGGCTCGCTGGTGGCTTACGCGCTGGATATTACCGATTTGGATCCGCTTCGCTACGACCTGCTGTTTGAGCGGTTCCTGAATCCCGAACGTGTCTCGATGCCTGATTTCGATGTCGATTTTTGTATGGAAAAGCGTGATCAGGTAATTGACTACGTGGCCGAGCGCTACGGTCGCGAGAAGGTCTCTCAAATTGCAACGCACGGCACGATGGCGGCACGCGCCGTTGTTCGGGATGTGGGTCGGGTGCTCGGGCACGGTTATGGCTATGTGGACCGCATTGCCAAAATGATTCCCTTTGAGCTGGGCATGACGCTTGATAAGGCATTAGGGCAGGAAGAGGACCTGCGTAAACTTTGTGCTGAAGATGAGGATGTGAACCTGCTCATTGAGCTGGCGAAACGCCTTGAGGGTTTATCAAGGAACGTGGGCAAGCACGCCGGCGGTGTTGTGATAGCGCCCTCAGATTTAACCGAATTTGCGCCGCTGTTTTGCGAGCCGGGTGGCGCCGGATTAGCGACTCAGTTCGATAAGGATGACGTCGAAGCCGTCGGGCTGGTGAAATTTGATTTCCTGGGTCTGCGCACGCTGACCATCATTGATTGGACGGTCAAGGCGGTGAATAAAATTCGGGCGCAGAATAACGAGCCGCCCATCGACATCAATCGAATTCCATTAAACGACGCGGCTACCTTCAGCCTGCTGCGTGATTGTCAGACAACGGCGATCTTTCAGCTGGAATCGCGGGGCATGAAAGATCTTATTCGGCGGCTGCGTCCGGATCATTTCGAAGACATTATCGCGCTGGTGGCGCTGTTTCGCCCCGGTCCGCTCCAGTCGGGCATGGTGGACGATTTTATTGATCGTAAACACGGCCGTAAGCCCGTGGCCTATCCCACGCCAGAACTCCACCATGATGCGTTAAAACCGATTCTCAAGCCGACCTACGGTGTCATCCTGTATCAGGAGCAGGTAATGCAGATTGCGCAGGCTGTTGGTGGTTACAGCCTGGGTGAAGCAGACCTTCTGCGTCGGGCGATGGGTAAGAAAAAGCCCGAAGAGATGGCCAAGCAACGAAGCATTTTCTGCGATGGTGCCGTGACGCAGGGATTGCGTCCCGCTCATGCCGAAGGACTCTTCGACTTAATGGAGAAGTTTGCCGGTTATGGGTTTAACAAAAGCCATTCGGCGGCCTATGCCCTATTGTCGTACCAGACAGCATGGCTCAAAACCCATTATCCCGCGGCGTTTATGGCAGCGGTTCTCTCCTCCGACATGGACAACACCGATAAGGTGGTAACACTGATTGACGAGTGCCGGGCGATGAAGCTATCCGTTGCACCGCCGGACATCAATCGCTCGGGCTGGATGTTTCAAGCTTCTGACACCACCTCCGTGGTCTATGGGCTTGGGGCGGTGAAAGGGGTGGGGCAGGCCGCGGTCGAGTCGTTAGTAGCCGCGCGTGAGGAGGCTGAACCCTTTGCCAGTCTGCATTCTTTATGTCAGCGGATTGATCTGCGAAAGATCAACCGTCGTGTGTTGGAGGCGTTAATCCGCTCAGGAAGTCTGGATGGGCTTACGCCGAATCGCGCGTCTGCAATGGCCGCGCTGCCATCGGCTCTGCAGGGCGCTGAGCAGGCGATGCGTAATGCAACCGTCGGGCAGGAAGACCTTTTTGGACTTGGTCAGAGTGATGCCTCGGAAACCGCTGAAGATACCGTTGATACGGTGCCGGCATTACCGGAATGGGTGGAGATGGAACGCCTGAAAGCCGAAAAGGAAACACTGGGGCTTTATCTGTCAGGTCATCCCATCAGCGAACATGAGGCTGAATTAGCACAGTTTATCAGCTGCCGGCTCAAAGACGCGGCAGGCAACACGGATAAACGCGTATTTCTGGCCGGGTTAATTGTAGACAGCCGTACCCGTGTGACCCAGTCAGGCCGACGGCTTGGCATCGTGACGCTGGATGACCGTACCGCACGACTGGAGATGGTGTTGTTCGGCGATGTCTTTGAGCGCTACCGCAGTTTAATTGAAAAAGACACGCTGGTTGTGGTGGAAGGGGAAATCAGTCATGACGACTTTAGCGACGGATACCGTATCTCTGCGGAACGGGTTTACGATTTACCCGGCGCACGCTTAGCGTTCGCCCGGCGTTTGGTTCTGGCGATTCATGAGAAGCAGGCGGGCAATGGACTGCTGCCGGACATCAAAAACCTGCTAAGCCGCTATCAGCCCGGCAGCTGCCCCGTCTGCGTTGAATATGTGTCAAATAGCGCAAAGGCTGCGTTGCGTCTGGGCGAGCAATGGAACGTACGACCTGAGGCGACCCTAATAGAAGCGCTGCAAACCTTATTAGCAGCCGAAGCGATACGGGTTGATTACGGCCGCCCTAAAAAGCAGAGTGAAGGCACCTCGTGATATTCTGTATTGAGTATGAAATTGATGGAGTAAAGGCGTGGCATCCGCTGACTTGGACTTTTTAGAATTTGAACGGCCGATAGCAGAGCTTGAGGCGAAAATTGAAGAGCTGCGCTATGTGGGCGATGACTCTGAGGTGAGCATTGGCGAAGAAGTCGCCCGCCTGCAGGCGAAAAGTCGACAGCTGACCGAGCAGATTTTTCGTAACTTAAGCGCCTGGCAGATTTCCCAACTCGCGCGCCATCCGCGCCGTCCGTATACCGCAGATTACATCGCCGCGATGTTTACTGATTTTGAAGAACTTCACGGCGATCGGGCCTATGCAGACGATTCGGCGATCATTGGCGGTTTGGCACGCTTTCAGGGCCGTCCGGTGATGGTGATCGGTGAGCAGAAGGGCCGTGGTACCCGAGACAAAATTGAGCGTAATTTCGGTATGCCTCGTCCGGAAGGATACCGCAAAGCAGCCCGATTAATGCAGATGGCTGAGCGGTTTGGTCTACCTATCTTTACCTTCATTGATACCCCGGGAGCGTATCCCGGGGTGGGTGCCGAAGAACGGGGCCAAAGTGAGGCAATCGCAAGTAACTTACTGCTGATGGCCGGCCTCAACACCCCCGTTTTTTTCCTCCC
>JAGXLT010000140.1 GCA_018334525.1 Gammaproteobacteria bacterium | reverse complement strand
TGGAACGAGCTGGCCAAGCTTGAGGCGGGGTTCCCTGCTGCTGCCCGCCGGCTCAACCTGAATATTCATGCCAAGCGCACTGCCCCACTACAAAGAGAATCCAACCTCCTGCCCTATACGGTAGAAGTGGTGTCCATCGATCATCCAGGCATCGTTCACCAGCTTGCGAACTTTTTCTCATCCCGCGAGATCAATATTCGGGACCTGGCAACGACCAGCTATTCGGCCACTCACACCGGTACACCGATGTTTCAAGTGCAAATGACCATCGACATCTCTGCCGCGATTCATATCGCCAGACTCCGTGAGGAATTTATGGATTTGTGCGATCAATTAAATTTAGATGCCATCATTGAACCCGCCAAAGCATAGGAGCAATCAGCGTTATGTCAGACATTGCCGTTGGCCAGCCCATTCCTGATTTTACCTGCCAGACCGCAGAGAATATTACCTGGCAGTTAGCGGATCAGCGCGGGCATCATATCGTTTTGTATTTCTTCCCACGCGCCAACACGCCCGGCTGCACCGTAGAGAGTGAAGCATTTCGCGATCTGGACCCCCGCTTTGGTGCACTCAACACCGTTATTGTCGGGATCTCTCGAGATAAACCGAAAACATTGGCCAACTTTCGCGACAAATACGGCTTTCCGTTTACGCTGCTGAGCGATCCAGAGGAAACGGTCTGTAACTTATTCGGCGTGATGCGCGATAAAAACATGTACGGCAAAAAAGTACGCGGTATCGAGCGCAGCACATTTTTAATTGATGCCGCCGGTGTACTGCGTCAGGAGTGGCGAAAGGTCAGCGTTGATGGCCATGCAGAGGCCGTACTTGAGGCTGTGGCCACCCTGGGTGACTGATTAATCCAATGCGTAAGGCCTATTTGCTTGACACCTCAGTGCTTGTGCACGATCCGGCCGCCCTGTTTCGATTTGGAAAGCAGGACATCTACCTGCCGCTGGCCGTGTTAAAAGGCCTGGATGACGCCCGCCACGGCAGTGCTGAGCAGGCACGCAATGCGCTGCAGGCAGCACGCTTTTTAGATGAACGCCTCATGGGTGCCGATCCGGCACAGCTTGAACGCGGCATTCCACTCGGGGACGGACTCGGCCGACTCTATTTTCTAACGACACAAGACCCGCAAGCCCAGCCTGACTCTGTACTGAATGCCGCTCGCAGACTGGCCGGCAACGCCTCAGATTTACAGGTTGTCGTGGTCGCCCGCGATATTAATTTGCGAATACAGGCCAATGCGCTGGGCCTGCATGCCGAGGATCATGAATCAGACAGCCCGGTTGATGACCCGGACCTGCTGCCGCGTGGCATGCATGAGCTGGCAGACAATGAAACGCCCGAACAGACGCTGGCGCAGTATGACTGCAACGCCAATGAGTTTTTAGTCGATAACCGGCAGCAGATTGCCTACCGGATCAGCGGATCCGAAACTACCGGCCTTACCGCTGCGCCGGTCACTGATTATGGCCCGGCCGGAGAAGCCGTTTGGGGGGTGCACGCCCGTAATCTGCAGCAAACTCTTGCCTTTAACCTGCTAATGGATCCACAGGTAGATCTGGTAGTTTTATTGGGCGCGGCCGGCACAGGCAAAACACTGCTTACGCTGGCGGCAGGACTGGCTCAAACACTGGACAACGCGCGTTATCAGGAAATATTAATGACGCGCGCTACCGTTGCCATTGGCGATGACATCGGATACCTACCCGGCACAGAAGAAGAGAAAATGACACCGTGGATGGGAGCGCTGCTGGATAATCTGGAAATTCTAGGCGGCCAAGATGCCGATAAAAGCCGCTGGGGTCAGGCAGCCAGTCAGGAGTTGCTGAAAAGCCGCATTCGCGTTCGCTCTCTAAGCTTTATGCGCGGGCGTACCTTACTGAACCGCTATATGGTGCTGGATGAAGCCCAAAACCTGACGCCACAGCAAATGCGCACCTTGATTACCCGCGCAGGACCTGGCACTAAAATCGTCTGTTTAGGCAACTTGCGGCAGATTGATACGCCATGGCTTACCCCCACCACATCCGGTCTCACCTACCTGCTGCATCGCTTCCAACACTGGCCGCATGCGGGGCATCTCACATTAAGCCGAGGCGAGCGATCACGCCTGGCTGCCTATGCCAGTGAGGTGCTTTAAGCCGCGGCTGGCTCATCCTCTGCCGTTGCTCTGGGCCAGGCCTTAATGATTGCCTGAATCACCGTTGCTAGCGGAATCGCAAAAAATACGCCCCAAAAGCCCCAGATACCGCCAAAAATTAAGATAGCGATAATGATTGCCACCGGATGCATATTAACGGCTTCAGAAAAAATCAGCGGCACCAGCACATTTGCATCGAGCGTTTGAATAATGGCGTAGGCGATCAGGATCCACATAAACTCACTGCTCGCGCCAAATTGAAAATAAGCCACAATCGCAATGGGCAACGTGACCACAATCGCACCGACGTAGGGAATAATCACCGACAACCCCACCAGCAACGCGAGCAGCATCGAAAATTCCAGCCCAAACAGGGCAAGCACCACATAAGTCCCTATCCACAGCACAATGATCTCGATGACCTTGCCACGAATGTAGTTACCGATCTGCACATCCACTTCGCGCCACACAGAAACCAGCAGCCCCTGATGCCGCGGCAGAAACTGGCGGGCCCAATCAAGAATCCGCCCCTTATCCCAAAGGAAAAAGAAAATCAGCACCGGCACCAGCACGGCATACACAATCAGCGTAATCACCATCACCAACGAGGCAAATGACAAAGAAGAAACCAGCCCGCGCGCGTAGCTAATCGCTTCACGCCGAATGGTATCGAGTAGCGCTGATACCTGTCCTGATGAGAAATAGTCAGGATAATTCTCAGGTAATGCCAATACCGCTTTTTGGCCCTGATCCAGCATCGCGGGCAGATTTTCAACCAGCTGCACCAGCTGATTCATAATAACCGGCATCACCGCGAGTACAATCATCGCCACAAACGCAACGAAGAGCAGGTAAACGCCCGACACCGCCCATCGCCGGCTGACCCCATGACGATTAAGCGCCCGTACAAGCCCCTCGAGCAGGTACGCCAGCACAATGGCGGTGAACACCGGTACCAACATGCTGCCAAGGAGAGTCACGACACCCACACCCAGCAGCACAATCAGGGCAAGCCCGACAATCTGGGGGTCGCTTAAGTGCCGGTAAAACCAGTCACGAACGGTGTACATTGGCGTAGCCACAAATCACTCCTGTTTCGCAACGCATGGGCGAAATTCTACACGGGGTTATACTGTCTAAAATTTAGTGTTCAATAAACCATGCGCTGGTGGGCAATAGTATGCGGGCAAAGCACCTGCGACAACTTGTAATAATCGGAATGCTGCTATTCGGCGTTAGTCTGCCGGCGGCCGGGCTTGATTTGTCACTTCCTGATTTGGGCAATCCCTCAACTCAAGTGCTCAGCACAGCAGAAGAGGCGCGCATTGGCCGGCAGATGATGAACGAGATCCGGACCGAGCTTGATCTGGTCGAAGATCCGGCCATTAACGCCTACATTCGCGCACTCGGCGCGCGTATTGCTACTGCAAGCGAATCTGCCGGCTCGCCGTTACAATTTTTTGTTTTAGCCAATGACGGCATCAATGCTTTCGCGATGCCCGGCGGTTATATCGGCGTACACAGTGGCCTGATTACCGCTTCTACCACCGAAAGTGAGCTCGGGGCAGTGATTGCGCATGAAATAGCACATATTACCCAGCGGCATATCGCACGGCGCCTGGAGGCCGCAACAAGTAGTAACCTGCGCTCCGCGGCACTCGTTATTGCCGGCCTTTTCTTCTC
>JAGXLT010000139.1 GCA_018334525.1 Gammaproteobacteria bacterium | reverse complement strand
GAAACCGACCCGCCACGATTAAAGATTCATAACTGCCCCAGGGCCGATGCACCTGACGGTGTTCGCTCGCCTCGCCACGCCCCATCTGCTGTAACTGACTGACGACCTGCTTTACATCCTGCACGCGGTTACGCGGTGCGACTAAAACCGAGTCGGCAGTTTCAACCACCACATGGTCTTTTAAACCCACGGTGGCAACCAGCCGACTTTCCGCCCGCAGGTAGTTACTTGAACTATCCTCTGACAAAACATCACCAAAGATGACATTACCATTGGCATCCGGCTCGGCCGCGTCCATCAGCGTGGCCCACGAGCCGAGATCATTCCAACCGGCATCCAGCGGTATGCTGACGGCCGCATCCGTTTTTTCCATCACCGCAATATCAATGGACTCTGACGGGCACTTCGAAAACGCCTCTTCGCCCAAGCGAATAAAATCTAAATCCCGCTGTGCCTGGGTCATGGCTGCTTCACAAGCACGCAGAATCGCTGGCGCATGGGTTTGTAGTGCCTCTAAATAACGCGATGCCTGTAGTACAAACATGCCGCTATTCCAGAAAAATCCGCCGCTTTCCAGATAACTCTCTGCGGTGGCCAGGTCCGGCTTTTCCACAAACCGCTTTACTCGACCTGCCTGCGGATGCTCACCCACAGCATCGCCAACCTCAATATAGCCATAACCGGTTTCAGGCCGTTCAGGAATAATCCCGAATGTGACCAGCCACCCATCGGCAGCCGCCCGCACACCGGATTCTATCGCCACCCTCAGGGCACCGGGATCAGCTACCAGATGGTCAGCTGGGAATACCGCCAATATCGCATCGGGCGTTTCCTGCAGCGCCTGCAGAGCGGCCACGGCAATGGCGGGCGCCGTGTTACGCCCGACCGGCTCAAGTAAAATTCGAGCCGTGCCCAGCGGGTTATCGCGCAGCTGCTCCGCTACTAAAAAGCGATGCGCTTCGTTACAAACCACCAACGGAGCCTGCAGATCGGCTACTCCGTCCAAACGATCCACCGTTTGCTGCACCAGCGTTCTGCCGCTTGCTGCCACATCCAAAAACTGCTTAGGCCAGCACTCACGAGAAAGCGGCCACAGCCGTGAACCGATACCACCGGAGAGAATGACGGGATACACAGTCATTAGCGTTTTACCGGGTCGCTCGAGGGGCGGCCAATGCAGTAGTAACGAAACCCCATCTCGGCCATGTCGATCGGGTCGTACAGGTTTCGGCCATCAAAAATCACCGGCGCTGCCAGTGATGCCTGAATATGCTCAAAATCCGGGCTACGAAAGACATTCCACTCGGTCATAATGACCAATGCGTCCGCCCCTTCGAGCGCGGCCTCGGCCGTTTCACACAATGTCAGCTCAGCCTGGTCTTTATAAATCCGTTGGGTTTCCTCAAGCGCCTTCGGGTCGAAGGCCCTCACCTGTGCGCCCTCAGCCCACAAGGATTCCATTAACCGCCGGCTGGCCGCCTCACGCATGTCATCGGTATTCGGTTTAAAAGCAAGCCCCCACAGTGCAAAGCAGCGGCCGTTCAGATCGCCGTTGTAATGCTTTTTAATCTGCTCAAACACATACCCCTTTTGGCGATCATTCACAATCTCAACCGCATTAAGCAAAGCCGGCTCATAGCCTACCTGCTGCGCTGTTCGCCCGAGTGCCTGCACATCTTTAGGAAAGCAGGACCCGCCGTAACCTGCGCCCGGATAAATAAAGTGATATCCAATGCGTGGATCAGACCCGATGCCCACACGCACCCGCTCGATGTCTGCACCCACGCGATCAGCGATATTCGCCAGCTCGTTCATAAAGCTGATTTTCGTAGCCAGCATGGCATTGGCAGCGTATTTGGTAAGCTCGGCCGAGCGCACATCCATGGTAATCAAGCGATCATGATTGCGATTAAACGGCGCATACAGCGCACGCAAAACCTCCAGCGCCTGCTCATCATCACTACCAATCACCACGCGCTCGGGTTTCATAAAATCTTCAACCGCAGCACCCTCTTTAAGAAACTCCGGATTGGAAACCACCGCAAACGGAATATCAACGCCACGCACGGCCAAACGCTTAGCAAGGGCCTGCCTGACCCGATCCGCCGTACCGACAGGTACTGTCGATTTATCGACGACGACCGTGTAGTCATTCATGTAGGTTGCAATCGTATCGGCAACCGCTAACACGTACTGCAAATCTGCAGAACCATCTT
This sequence comes from Gammaproteobacteria bacterium, assembly GCA_018334525.1. GTDB lineage: Bacteria > Pseudomonadota > Gammaproteobacteria > Nitrococcales > Nitrococcaceae > Spiribacter. The sequence continues at coordinate 1,620 of JAGXLT010000139.1, read as the reverse complement.
CATCCGGCGGCGTGCCGACCGCAATAAACTGCACCTCACCATGATCGACGGCGCTGGCGGCATCGGTTGTAAACTGCAGCCGTCCCGCCTCATGATTACGGGTTACGATCAACTCCAGACCCGGTTCGTAAATCGGAATTTCGCCGTGGTTGAGTCGCTCGATCTTTTTGGCGTCGACATCCACACAAACCACGTCATTACCCACCTCAGCAAGGCAGGCGCCCGTTACCAGGCCAACGTATCCCGTCCCAAAAATAGTCACCCGCATGGCGATAGTTCTCCGTTCACCTAATCGACTGCATTTGCGGCCTCAAGCGCCACCTGCATCATGTCGTGGAAAGTATTCTGACGCTCTTCCGCGCTGGTCGATGCGCCTGTTACCACATGATCGCTGACCGTCAGAATACTGACCGCACGCTTCCCTGCCTCGGCCGCGGCGCCGTATAGACCGGCTGCCTCCATTTCCACGGCTAAAATACCGTGTGACTTCATCATGGTGAAAATTTCTGGCTTCGGATGATAAAAAAGCTCTGCAGAAAACACATTGCCCACACGGGTTTTAAGTCCGGCGGTCTGCGCTGCGCTGACCGTCGCCTCTAAAAGCCCATAATCAGCAATCGCTGCAAAATCACAGCCCCCAAAACGCGTGCGGTTAACACTCGAATCCGTCGATGCCCCCATCGCAACGATAAGATCTCTGACATCAACATCAGGACTCACACCACCACAAGTGCCTACTCGAATAATCTTCTCGACGCGATACTCATTAAACAATTCAAACGCGTAAATAGACATGGAGGGGATACCCATCCCGGAACCCATAACCGACACCGGCTGACCCTTATAGGTGCCGGTATAGCCGAGCATATTGCGGGTTGCTGTAACCTCTCGGGCGTCTTCAAGGTAGGTTTCTGCAATCACCTTCGCACGCAAGGGATCACCAGGCATTAAAACGGTATCGGCAAAATCGCCGGGAGCGGCACTGATATGCGGAGTGGCCATAAACGAATTGACTCCTTTATACGCATGGCAAATAGTTTAAACGCGAACTTTACTGGGCATACGCGCCTCTGACCAGTAAAAGGAAAGATGCAGGCTGTTCCGCAAGCGGGCAGAATAGGAAAATTAATGAAACTGGAATCAACATGAACCCGGATCGCCCCCTTGCGCTGTTTGACCTGGATGGCACGCTAACGCGTCGCGATACGCTCAGTGATTTACTGATCCGCCAATTCGGTTTTGGGCACTGCATCTCGGTGGGTGTAAAGGTTCTGCCCCAGCTGCTGGGAGTGCCTTTACACGTCGTGCACCGTGATGTTGCCAAGGTGCATATATTGCGGCACTTTTTCGGCGGCATGCCGGATGCTGACTTTCGCGCGATTGGCGAACATTACGCGGTAAATCATCTGGCCAAGCTGCTACGCCCGCAGGCACGAGAGCGGCTCGATTGGCATAAAAGCGCAGGCCATCGCGTCATTGTCATATCGGCGTCAGTCGTCGACTGGATCCGGCCATGGACCGACCATGAAAACATTGAAGTCATCGCTACCGAGCTTGAGCGAAAGGATGGAAAAATCACGGGCAATCTGGCCGGGCCGAACTGCCGCGGTCAAGAAAAAA
>JAGXLT010000138.1 GCA_018334525.1 Gammaproteobacteria bacterium | reverse complement strand
AATGGCGATGTGGGCGGCACATTTGCTCATTGGGAAATTCAAAATGGTGATTATGTGACTGTGCGGGTTTTTGAACCGACCCTGTAAGGTAAATCACGCGTAAATCAGGCCAGCCTTTCAGGATTGATCGGCTGGCCTTTTTATTTGTCGCGCCCCGGTAGGGGCGGGCGGCGCTCCGGCAATAGCCCCGATGGCCGTGTGACCAGAATGATCTGCAGCAACACGCCGATCAGGAAAATACGGAAGGCACTTTCACTGGCGACCAGGCCGCTGGGCATTAAGCCCGCTAACATTTCGGTAGATGACCACACCAGCCACACGACCAGGGCACCCAGAATGGCACCCAGGTTATTGCCACTGCCGCCAGCAATTAGCATGACCCACACTAAAAATGTGCCGTAAAGCGGGCGAAATGCCTCGGGGCTGATAAAGCCGACAAAATGGGCATAAAGCGCCCCGGCCAACGCCATAATGCAGGATCCCACCACAAAGGCCTGCAGGCGAAAATGAGCGATGTTTTTGCCGGCGGCCGCCGTGGCGGGCTCATTGTCACGAATGGCGCGCAGAACTCGCCCCCAGGGCGAGCGCCGCGCTACTTCGACTAACAGATAGACCGCTACGACAAGGCCAACAACCAGAAAAAGATAGCCGGTGTTGCCTAAGCCGAAGGGCTTGCTGATGCCGGGAATCCCCCGAACCCCATTGCTTAGCCAGCTTTCGTTGAGGAAGAACAGTCGAATAATTTCAGCAATACCGATCGTGGCGATGGCAAGGTAATCCGTGCGCAGGTTGGCAGTGATCCGACCAATGACCCAGGCGATGGGTATGGTGATCAGAATGGCTCCCGCTAACCCGGCAGGGAAGGGCAGCCCGAAGCCACCGAGCCATCCATCAGCTCTGTCTGTGGTTAAAATGGCGGCGCTATACGCACCCACCGCAAAAAAGCCGGCAATGCCAATATTGAACTGCCCGGTCATGCCCCACTGCACATTCAGACCCAGTGTGAGAATGGCGTAAATGCCCACTAACGTCAGGAAAAAGACTGCGTAAGAAATAAGCCCGGATAATTCCATCATAGTGCACCCTTAATGATGCCCTGAGGCCGAAAAATCAGCGTAAGAATCATAATCGCAAATGCTACGGCCGGCTTATAGGCGCCAGGAATAATCAGCGTTGATAACTCCATCGCGCAGCCGATCAGTAACCCGCCAAAGATGGCGCCATAAGGGCGGCCAATCCCACCGACAATGGTGGCGGCAAACACGGGTAGCAGTAGGGTCCACCCCATCACGGGGTGTAGGCGTGTGTCCATCCCTAAAAACACCCCGGCGGCGGCAGCCAGCGCCCCGCCAATCGCCCAGGTCCACATAATGACCCGGTCTGCCGGAATGCCGGTAATGAGGGCCAGGTTCATATTATCGCTCATCGCGCGCATCGCCTTGCCCATGCGAGTGCGGCTTAAGAATAAGTGCACAGCAATAACCAGTAGGGTAGCCGTGCAGAAAATCAGAACGTGATCAGGCTTAATCGTGAGTGGGCCGAGTCGCCAAGGCAGCTGTATGCCGGTGGCATAGACTTGATTGCTGCTGCCCCAGATCATCTGAACCACGGCCCGAAGAATCAGCGCTGTAGCAAATGAGGAAATCAGCAGGATTACCGGCTGTACCCGACGGATGCGGCGGTAAACCACCTGATCAATACCCACCGCAAGAGCTGCGGTCATGAGCATCGCGATGGGCAGGGCAACCATTACCGGTAAATTAAGACCGACCACAACTAGCAGGGCGAAGTACGCGCCCATGGTCATTAAATCGCCATGCGCAAAATGAGCAAATCGCAACACGCCAAAAATCATGGTGGCGCCGACGGCACCCAGCGCCAGAATGCTGCCAAGCAGTAGCCCATTGAGAAAAAGCTGTGTGACTTCAATCCACATCGATCAACCGCCCAAAAACATCGTTGCGACATCAGGGTCGGCAAGCAGGGCGGGCCCCGTGTCTTCATGACGGTTAGCGCCGCCGGCCAGCACATAGCCGCGATTGGCAATACCCAGGGCTTGCCGGGCATTCTGCTCGACCATCAGCACACCAATGCCCAGGGCATTAATTTCCCGAATCCGCTCAAAGGTTTCGTCGATAAGGCGCGGCGATAAGCCTGCCGTTGGTTCATCGAGCATCAAAAGCCGGGGCTCGATCATTAAAGCTCGCCCCATGGCCACCATTTGCCGTTCTCCACCCGACATCACGCCGGCCTGTTGCTGTCGGCGTTCTCGCAATCGGGGAAAGATTTCATAGACTTTCTCCAGGCGCGGTGTGATATCACCGCTAATGGAATAGGCGCCGAGCTCTAAGTTTTCTAAGACCGACAGTGACGGAAAGACATTGGCCTCTTGCGGCACATAGGCAATACCGCGGGCAACCATGCGCTCGGGAGGCTGGTTGGTAATGTCTTCTCCCACATATTCAATGTGACCCTGCCGAATTGGAACCAGCCCAAAAATGGCTTTCATCGCTGTTGATTTGCCTGCCCCGTTAGGGCCAACAATCACCACAATTTCATCACCACCCACCTGCAGGTTAATGCCCTGCAGAATGTCGGCTTCCCCGTAGCCCGCATAAACGTTCTGCGCTGTGAGTAAGCTCATGCCGCACTGCTGCCCAGATAGGCTTCTCGAACATCGGGGTTATCGCGTACGCTATTAATATCGCCCGAGGCAAGAATCTCGCCATTGGCCATTACGATGACGGGATCGCACAGGCGAGCGATTAAGTCCATGTCGTGCTCGATCACACAAAAGGTGTATCCATGCTCCTTATTGAGCCTTTGAATGGCCTGGGTGAGCTTGCCGAGCAGGGTGCGATTAACGCCAGCGCCGGGCTCATCCAATAAAACAGCGCGGGCGTCCGTCATCATCGTGCGCCCCAGATCAAGCAGCTTTTTTTGGCCGCCCGATAGATTACCGGCCAGCTCATTACGCACGTGCCCGATTTCCAGAAAATCCAGTACTTCGTCGGCTTTTTTAAGGATCTCACGATCCTCTTTGATCACCCGCCACCAGCGCAGCCAGTTTTCCAGCAATCGCTCGCCTGACTGTTTTGCCGGAACCAGCATCAGATTCTCACGCACACTCATGCGCGAGAATTCATGGGGGATCTGAAAGGTGCGAACAAGGCCCTTATGAAACAGCCGATGGGTCGGCAGGCCGGTTATGTCTTCGCCATCAAGCCGGATAGAGCCGGTGTCTGGCGCAAAAGTCCCGGCAATCATATTAAATACCGTGGTCTTACCGGCCCCGTTGGGGCCGATTAGACCGGTAATGCCACCTTTTTCTACCGTGAACGAAACATCCCGAACCGCTTGGAGTCCGCCAAACGATTTTGAGATGCCATTAAGTTCAATCGTGCACATGCCCGTGACTGATTTCCTCTTCAGAGGCTTCACGAACATCATTAATGCGCACAGTAAACTTCAGCGTTTCACCCGCTAGCGGATGGTTTGCATCGACGGTGATCCGATCCTCTGTGACCGCAGCCACGGTGACCACCTGCGGGCCGGACTCTGTCTGGGCCTGAAAGCGCATCCCCGCCTTAATATCGTCAACACCCTCAAACATGCTGCGTGACACGTCCTGGGTCAGTCGATCATCCCGCTCGCCGTAGGCATCTGCCGGGGCGATGGTGACTTCCAGATCTTCACCGGCTGTTTTGCCCTCCAGGGCATTTTCCAGGCCGGGAATGATATTGCCTGCGCCATGCAGGTAACGAAGGGGCTCTCCTTCCGGGGACGAGTCGATGACCTCCCCGTCTGTGCCGTGTAGTGTGTAGTCAATAGCGACCACGGCGTTTTTCGCAATCTGCATGATGTCCTCTCAAGCACTTGAATGAACTGACGAAGTGTAAACGTCGAGCTTCCTCTTT
>JAGXLT010000137.1 GCA_018334525.1 Gammaproteobacteria bacterium | reverse complement strand
TGCCTTAATTGGCACACCGGCGTCCATCAGCGACAAACTGGTGCCACACACCGACGCCATTGAGCTTGATCCATTGGATTCCGTGATTTCCGAGACAACGCGCACCACATAAGGACAATCTTCAGGCTCTGGCATAACGGCTTGAATGCCCCGCTTAGCCAATTTGCCGTGGCCGATTTCCCGTCGCTTAGGCGATCCAACAAACCCTGTCTCCCCAACACAATATGGCGGGAAGTTGTAATGCAGCATAAAGGGCTCGCGTCTTTCACCCTCAATCGCATCAATAATCTGCGCATCACGGCCGGTTCCAAGGGTTGTTACAACGATCGCTTGGGTTTCACCGCGAGTAAAGATAGCAGAACCATGGGTACGCGGTAGTGTACCGACCTCAATATCGATCGGACGTACAGTCCGAATGTCGCGCCCATCAATACGAGCTTCGCCGGCAAGGATACGACCACGTACGATTTTCTTCTCAAGCGATTTAAAACCGTCAGATACCTCTTCCGCAGACCAGCCTTCTCGCTCGTCCGGAATGGCAACCAGTTCGCTATTCACTTGATCTCGCACTGCTGCGACAGCTTCCTGGCGCGCCTGTTTATCGGCAATTGCATAGGCTTCGGTCAACGACGTCTGCGCGATTTGCATGACTTTCTCAGCCAGGTTCTGATCGGCTGGTGCTGCTGACCAATCCCACCGCGGCTTTCCGGCTTCGGCAGCCAATTCGTTAATGGCGTTGATAGCCGCCTGCATTTGTTCATGACCGTACAAAACGGCATCCAGCATCGTTTGCTCAGGCAGGCAATCAGCCTCTGACTCCACCATGAGTACCGCGTCTTTCGTACCGGCAACGACCAAATCCAGATCCGAACCCTCGAGCTGCGTGAGCATGGGATTTAACAGGAATTCGCCATCTTTGTACCCGACGCGCGCTGCGCCAACGGGTCCATCAAAAGGGATACCCGACACAGCCAGGGCCGCGGATGTACCGATGATCGCAGGAATATCGGGATCGACCTCAGGGTTAAGGGAGATAACTGTCGCAATCACCTGCACTTCATTGGAGAAACCTTCAGGAAATAAAGGGCGAATCGGTCGGTCGATTAATCGAGACACCAATGTTTCTTTTTCACTCGGCCGGCCTTCACGCTTAAAGAACCCACCTGGAATTTTGCCCGCTGCATAAGTGCGCTCTTGGTAGTTAACCGTTAGCGGCAAGAAGGACCGCCCAGCCACTTCTTCTCGCTTGCCAACGACCGTGACGAGCACAACCGTTTCTGACATGTTAACTAAGACAGCGCCTGTTGCCTGACGCGCGATTTTTCCGGTTTCAATCGTGACCGTTTGTTCGCCAAACTGAAACGACTTCTTGACAGCAGTAGGAGTCACTATATTTTCACCCTTGATCAGTATTTCCGTGTCTTACTTACGCAGCCCGAGACGCTCAATAACGCTCTGGTACCGCTCGAGACTGGTACGGTGGAGGTAGTCGAGCAATTGCCGACGATGGTTAACCAGTTTAAGCAGACCACGACGCGAATGGTGATCCTGCTTATGACTCGAAAAATGTTCAGTCAAATGCTGGATACGCGCGGTTAATAACGCAATCTGAACTTCCGGGGATCCGGTATCGCCATCGGAGCGACCATAATTTTGGACAATCTCCTGCTTTTGGGCGGCATTTAGGGACATCGATGACTCCTGATTGATTCTTTTATCTCAACTGAATAGCGCATTCTAGCCTTGGCGAGAGCGCTGAACAAGCAATCTTCTGGGTGAAACGCACAATTCCTGCTGAATTTCTCCCATACCAAGCAACTCACCCTGCTCATCATGCACTCGGACCAGAGCACCTGCATCAACAGAATCAGTGGCCACAACCTGGCCCTGGCAAAAACGCTCAACCGTATTGGCAGCAATCGTCACCGACGGCCAGCCAGCTAGACCCGCATCAATGGGCTGTAGCAGTTCCTCAACCGCGCTCACTCCCTCACGGGTCGCCAGCTCCTCAAGGGCAGCTAACTCCATCATTTGCGGGTACTCAAAAGGACCTAACGACACCCTTCGTAAGGTATCAACATGGGCACCACACCCCAGTCGCTCGCCAATATCACTGACCAGCGTTCGAATGTAAGTCCCTTTCGAGCAACGAACAAATAAGGACAGGGTGTTATCCCCAAATTCTTCCAGCCGAAGGGCATGAATGATGATGTCGCGTGGCGGTCTTTCAATTTCCACTCCCTCGCGTGCCATTTCATAAAGCCGCCTCCCCTCATGCTTAAGGGCAGAATACATCGGTGGGATTTGTTGTTGTTCACCACGAAAATCTTCAAGCACGCTTTCAATCTGTGTCTCAGATAAATCCGGCACGGGGCGCTCACTCAGTGTTTCTCCCTCCCGATCACCGGTTGCTGTTGTGATGCCTAACCGGGCGGTTGTCAGGTAGGTTTTCTCGGCACCTAGCAACCACTCTGAGATACGGGTGGCGCGCCCGAAACACAAAACCAAAAGGCCCGTTGCCAAGGGATCTAGGCTGCCGGTATGGCCACCCTTTCGCGCATTGAGCAAGCGACTGACACGGCGCAACGCGTGGTTGGAGCTAATGCCCTCAGGTTTATCGAGCAGCAGAATGCCGTCGATGTCTCTGCCTTTCCTACGTCGGGGCACGAAAAGATCAGTCCTCTGATTTACGCTCAACCACCTCATCAATCAACTGATTGAGGCGGGCGCCACGATCAAAAACCGGATCATGATGAAATTTTAAGGCAGGGACTGTTCGCAGTTGCAGTCGTTTAGAGAGGCCACGACGCAAGAACCCGGCCGCCCCATTTAACACACCAGTCATTACTTGGGAGTTCTCGGCATCCATTCCAAGCCCCGTGACATAGACATCCGCATGCGCAAAATCGCGACTTACACGCACCTCTGACACGGTGACCGATCCAACACGCGGATCACGCACCTCGTCGCGAATGAGCTCGGCAAGCTCGCGTTGGACCTGCTCGGCTACGCGATGGCTGCGTGAGAAGTCCTTAGGCACTCCCGCAACCCCTAAAGGCTACGCTCAATGGTGATACGCTCATAACACTCAATCTGGTCGCCCGCGCGCACATCATTGTAGTTTTTCACACCGATACCGCACTCTGTACCGGACCGGACTTCTTTGACGTCATCTTTAAACCGACGCAACGACTCAAGAGCACCTTCAAAAACCACCACACTGTCGCGCAACACGCGGATCGGGTTGTTACGCTTAACAACACCGTCAACCACCAGGCACCCGGCAATCTGCCCGAGCTGAGAAGAACGGAAAACATCCCGCACCTCTGCCAACCCGATAATCTGTTCCTGAGTTTCCGGCTCAAGCATGCCGCTAATCGCGGCTTTGAGCTGATCGATCGCATCGTAAATGATGCTGTAGTAATAGAGCTCAACGCCTGTTTCCTGAGCCAGTCGGCGCGCTTTCGCATCAGCACGCACGTTAAACCCGATCAGTAATGCCTCTGATGCCAACGCCAGGTTCACATCTGATTCGTTAATTGCGCCAACACCAGTTGATATTGCCGTAATTCTGACTTCTTCATTCGACAGATTAACCAGTGACTGGGTCAGCGCCTCGACGGATCCCTGAACATCACCTTTAACCACGAGGTTAACGGTCTTAACTTCCTGATCCTGCATCTGCGAGAAGATCTCTTCCATATTGGCGGCTTTCTGGGCCTGCAGCCGCTTGTCACGACTTTTCTCACGACGCCTGTCCGCCAACTCTCTGGCTTTCTTCTCGTCTTCAACCGCTAGAACTTCATCTCCTGCCTCGGGCAGTCCTGACAGGCCCAGCACAACTGCTGGGGTCGAAGGACCCGCCTCTTCGATGCGCTCACCGCGCTCATCAAGCAGCGCCCGAACGCGACCATATTCACTGCCGGAGATAATATTATCC
>JAGXLT010000136.1 GCA_018334525.1 Gammaproteobacteria bacterium | reverse complement strand
AAGAGGACATTCGGCTCCTGTGTTTGTGAGGAATGGGATCGTAGCGGGGTTTGAAAACGGCCGGGTCAGTGCGCTTGGCTTAGCTGAGGGTTCGCCTGCGTGGGAGGCAACAGTCAGTGCCCCGGAAGGCCGAACAGACCTGGATCGTATGGTGGATATCGATGCCGACCCGGTTGTCGCGAATACGGCTCTTTTCGCCGGTAGTTATCAGGGCCGGTTGGTTGGTATGCGATTAAGTAATGGCGAGATTGTCTGGGCGCGTCCTATCTCTGTTCTGGGTGGTCTTACCGTCGATCAGGATAAGGTTTATGCGACTGATGACGAAGGGCAGCTTTGGGGGTTGGATCGCAGTAACGGTGCAACGATATGGCGGCTTGATACGCTCTCGGGGCTTGAGCTCTCCGCACCAGTCAGGCACGGTGATTTCTTATTGATGGGTGGGTCTGATGGTAATGTCTATTGGGTCGATGTTGACTCAGGCCGTATTTTGGCAAGACGCTCAATCGGTTCTGCCCGCATTACTGCAAGACCTGTCGTGAATAACAATACAGCTTATGTGCTGGATCTTGATGGGCGGTTGCGGGCGTTTAGAATAGATAATTAAAACGGGGAGAGAGCAGGATGCGTATGATTCTTCTAGGGCCTCCCGGGGCGGGGAAAGGCACTCAGGCTGCAGGACTTTGCGAGGCCTATGGTATACCCCAGATTTCCACCGGTGATATGTTGCGCGCGGCCGTTAAGGCGGGTTCCGAGCTCGGGCTAGCTGCAAAAGCAGTGATGGACGCGGGTGAGTTGGTATCTGACGATATTATTATCGGCCTCGTTCAAGAGCGAATTCAGGCTGACGATTGCCGCGATGGGTTTTTATTCGATGGTTTCCCTCGAACCATCGCGCAGGCCGACGCATTACTTGCCGCCAAAGTAGATATCGATGCTGTGGTTGAGTTGCAGGTTGACGATGAGGATATCGTCAATCGTATGGCAGGTCGTCGAGTTCATCCTGGATCCGGACGGGTTTATCACATCGACAATGCGCCGCCGGCTTCGCCGGGCGTGGATGATGTGACGGGAGAGCCACTTGTGCAGCGAGACGACGATCGGGCAGAGACTGTAAGGCAGCGGCTTGCGGTATATCATGAGCAAACACGTCCGTTAGTGGATTACTATCAGATGCTCTCTGAATCGCCTGATATTCACACTCGCTATGTCGCCGTCGATGGCAATGGCTCAATCGAAGAAGTACGCCAGAGGATCATTAACGCGTTGGAGTGAGTAGGGAACCGCCTGCGGCTAACGCGATCTTAGTACCTATGAAGAATAGCTTGTGGGCAGCCTTACTTTTTTTGTTTTTCTCCGTCGCTGCGTCGGGGAGCGATGTACATCGGCTAATTATTGACGATGCTATTGGTCCTGCAACGGCTCAGTATGTGGTTGATGGCCTTGAGACCGCTGCAGCGGACGGGGCAATCGCGGTTATTCTGCAGATGGACACCCCGGGCGGTCTTGATTCGGCAATGCGAGATATCATTCAGGCAATTCTGGCCTCTCCGGTCCCTGTGATTGGGTATGTGGGACCGTCAGGGGCTCGTGCGGCCAGCGCGGGCACCTATATTTTGTATGGCTCTCATCTTGCAGCGATGGCACCAGGTACCAATTTGGGCGCAGCGACGCCGGTGCAGATCGGCGGCGGCGGGTTGTTTAGTGGCGATGAAGAATCTGAGCCTGATCTCAGCGCCTCTGAGCGTAAAATGGTGAACGATGCGGTGGCCTACATTCGCTCGTTGGCTGAATTGCGCGGGCGGAACGCAGAGTGGGCGGAGCGCGCGGTACGAGAGTCTGTGAGCCTGTCAGCGGACGCGGCGCTTGATGAGAGTGTAATCAACGCGATTGTTGATGACTCTGCTGATCTGTTAAAGCGATTCGATGGTGTATCTGTCAGCCTGGACACGGGGGAGCAGGTGCTGAATTTAGCCGAAGCAGACATCGTAGACCGCTTGCCGAACTGGCGCGAGCAGTTACTCGCTGCCGTGACTAATCCTAACGTTGCCTATATTTTGATGTTAGTGGGAATTTATGGGCTTATTTTTGAGCTGGCAAATCCAGGTTCATTAGTACCGGGTACTATTGGCGCAATTTCTCTGTTGCTGGCGCTGTATGCGTTGCAGGCGCTACCCATTAATTTAGCCGGACTGGCGCTGTTGGCATTGGGTGTGCTGCTTATGATTGGTGAAGCCCTTGTCCCCTCTTTTGGGGCAATGGGCGTTGGTGGCGTTATTGCGTTCGCTCTCGGCTCGTTGATGTTGTTTGATACAGCGGGCCCGGGTTTTGAGCTATCGATGTGGTTAGTGGCCGGCGTTACAGCGTCCAGCCTGGTTGTCTTTATGGGTACGGCCATGCTTGCGTTGCGCGCCTTTCGGCGTCGTTCAGTCGGTGGTGTAGATCATATGCTGAATACCGAAGGAGAGGTGATTGCAGTGACACCAAAGTTGCGAGTGAGGGTTGAAGGTGAAAGCTGGTTGGCAGAATCCAGCGAACCACTCGTGATGGGTGATCGGGTTCGCGTTCGCGAGTGGCATGACTTGGTTTTAAAAGTAGAGAAATTACATGACTGACTTGGCAGAAGCATTTAAGCGATTTAAAGAGTGGTTTGACGTGGCCGACGCTCACGAACAGGTACTGGAAGCTAACGCCATGACGCTTGCTACGGCCCGTGAGGATGGTCGTCCGGCGGCCCGCACTGTCCTGCTTAAAGGCTTTGACCAGCAGGGTTTTGTTTTCTACACCAATACAACCAGTCGCAAAGGTGAGCAATTAACCGTGAATCCGCAGGCGGCATTGGTCTTTCACTGGGCACCACTAGCGCGGCAGATCCTTGTTGAGGGTGATGTTGCCACGGTCAGCGATCAGGAAGCCGATGCGTATTTCGCAAGCCGGCCACGACTGAGCCAGCTTGGTGCATGGGCGTCTTTGCAGTCGCAAGTGCTGCCTAGTCGGGAGGATTTTGACACGCGACTTGCGCACTATGAGTCTGTCTATGAGGGGCGTGACGTTGAAAGACCTCCGCATTGGACGGGCTATCGTCTGGCGCCGCGTATGATTGAGTTCTGGCAGGGGCGCGAGGGTCGTCTCCACGATCGTGATCGGTATTTTCTAGATGAATCCGGCCAGTGGCAATGGGCGACTATTTATCCGTAAGCTTCGGGGGATTGCCGGCAGTTAAAATGCGCTTCGGCTTTGCCACAATCAAGTTGGCATCATGCGTTGCGGCGTACTTCTCCCATACTTGAAGAATCTCCTCGGCACCGTTGGGGTGCAATGGATAGTCGTTCAGTCTCGCTAATACCTGCCCATCCTCTGCTTCCAGTGCCACCGTGTAGGCGATGGGTCCCAACTCATCGCTCCATTGTTCAGTCAGGGTGATACGACTGGCATTTGGCTGATCGATGGGTTCTGGTTTGTCTGTTGCTGATCTTTCCTCAAAAAAGAATTGATCTCCAGAAATGGTATGTTCTTGTGCCACAGACAGGGCTACCTCGGAATTCTCAGAAAAAACTCCACCAGGCGCGCTACACCAAATGAACTCCACGCCGTGGGCTTGTAACATTGCCATGGTCTGACGCTGAATTTTAATCCATTGCTCATAGTCGTCTACTGAGCCACGCCATTGATCAAGCGATATAAATGGAGAATAGACCTGACCCAAATGTGCAATAAATCGATTGCCTTGCGCCGTGCTTTGAGTGCTAATTTCATCCGGCCGGTAAAGAGAAGACTCCAGTAAGGCCCATAGCGTACTAAATCCCACATATTCAAGTTGGACTTTGAGCATTGCTGATAGGTCATTAAAGCTGGCATAAGTTAAATTTACAGGTTCCACTCCAAATAATTGCCGAATAGTACGGTCAGTTAATAAGTCAGGTTTGCCTTTTTCTAAAAGATCACTCTCGATAGACT
>JAGXLT010000135.1 GCA_018334525.1 Gammaproteobacteria bacterium | reverse complement strand
AGCCGGGTACCCTTGCTGCTTGGCGTTTAAAGCTGGCGTAGCTCAGTTGGTAGAGCAGCTGATTTGTAATCAGCAGGTCGCGGGTTCGACTCCTGTCGCCAGCTCCATTTTGTACTGATCCTGTCTGATTACCAGAAGTAGCGCATTCTTACCGTTACATTAGCTTCCAGAGGCAGTTCGGCGACGGGATCAGTAATAGCTATTACTACTAGTCGATTCGCGCTCTGTCCGCCTTCCGTTAAGGAACTCGACAAAGGCAAGATGCGATCGACCACACCATCGACTGTGTCACTTGCTGTTTCAATTCTTACTGCTTCCCCGATTCTTGGCAGGCGCAAAATATTTTTAGGCAGCTCCCAGAGAACGGTCTTTTGCTCCTGATCCAGAATGCGAAGCATCACCTCGCCAGGGGTCACCACATCTCCTTCTGAAATCACCTGGCTACCGATAATACCCCGCTCATTCGCCACGACTTGATAATTTTGCCAAGTAGTGAGGACTTCCGTTCGCCGACTCAGTAACCGAGAGCGATCTTCGGCAAGCTCTGTAATCATTGGGGGAAGCTGCTCTCGCTGGGCCTTGTTCTGTTCCCGGGCAAGCCGGGCATCACTGAGCTCGGTTAGTAGCCGCATTTGGGTCAGCAAATCAACGCCATCTGAGAGTGTGCGTATTCGGTCGGCCGCCGTCTGCAGCTCCTGCCAGTGAGCATTCAGTGGCTCGGCCATCTGTTCGGCCACACGCAACGCGCGCTGTAACTCATTAAGCTGTTGAACGCGATTAGTAATTGCGTTGTCAATTTCGCCAAGCACCTCGGTCAGTCCGGCGCGATCCAGCGTAACGAGCAGTGCGCCCGGATAAACGCGTTGTCCGGGACGAACGTGCACCATTTGGATATCAGAAATAAATGAAACGGAGATGTCTCTTTGCGGCGCAACCACTTGCCCGGTACCTTCCAATATTAAAAATGGCCGAGCAAAGAAGTAAACCGCATAGGTGATGATGCTAAAAATGAGCAACGAATAAAGGAGGCGTACGATGCGCCCGGATGTCCGGTAACGTTGATCCTGCGGGTCGATATCGTGACTGGAATGCAGCTCATCCATTATAAATTTCGATCCAGTTTCTGACGGATGCGGGCCGGGACATAATGATCGTCTTGTGAAGCATGCCCGATTACTTCACTTAAATAAGCGTAGAGACGAACCGCTTTCATTATCAACCCCTGATAAAGCGGATAAACGGGTATCAGTAGCAACAGGAAAGTCGGTGTCTGGCCGCGATAGGCGATAAACGCTGGTGCCAGCGTAAAGGCTGAAATGCCAATCAGAAACAGATAGCCGCCAATGAGAAACTCCAGTCTTAGGTCGCTGGGAACGCCGGCAATAATCGGGATGAGAAAGGGCATCATTAAGGTGGGCAGAAGCGTAAAGAGAAGATAGTCATATCGCTGCAGCGAGTTGCCGGAAGACTCCCGTGGCGATTGTTTTTTCCACTGCTGATATTGAAGGACCTGAATTCGGAAGGCATCACGATCCCAGCGGAGGCGCTGCTGAATGAGCGCAGACAGTGTTTCCGGTGCGTTGGTGTAAGCCCACCCCTCCGCTTCAAAGTGAACTTCATAACCCGCGCGGCGAAAGCGCAGAGTAGTGCCCAGATCTTCTCCTGAGCCTGGCGAAAAGCCACCGATTGTGCAAAGCGCTTTGCGGCGGAACATCGAAAAAGCGCCTGAGCAGCAGGCGATGGCATTAAAGTTATCCATAAACTCACGGCCAAAATCGATAGCAACCATATACTCGAGTTGCTGTAACGCTGTCCAAAGGCTTGTCCGATGATTGCTAATACCAATATTGCCGGAGCAGCTCCCCGCGTTTGGCCGCTCCTTCAAGCGTTGACGCAGCGCGATTAATGCATTGGGCGCTAACTGGGTATCGCAATCGATAAAAACCACAAAATCAGTCTCGACGTAATGTAATGCGACATTGCCCGCAACGCCTCGTCCAAGGCGACGTTCATTGATGATTAGCGTATCAATTTCACCTCGGTCTCTTAATGATGTCAGCACGGGGTTGGTGGTGTCAGTTGAACCGTCACTGATGACGATAATTCGGCCCGGTGGCGAGGGCTGCTGCTTGATGCTGCGCAGGCTTACCAGCAAGCCTTCGGCGTCATTATAAACCGGGATCACCGCGGTAATGTCTTCTGCCTCGGCGGCAGATGCTTTTGTGAGGGCACGGACGTTTTTTTTACGGCCGAGCGCAAGCCCCGTTAAAGAGAGAAAATCACGTGGAATATCAAAGATAAAAACCGTTAGCGCGGTTGCGGCCGGGCTTGCCCCAAAAAACGTTAAGAGCAAAGCGCGAAGCTCGTCCATCAAGTTGACCTCTTCAGCAAATTTTTTCCGGCTTCCGTAATCGCGTAGCTATGCACCTGAGAGAATCGGGCATCGTGAAGGGGGCAATGGTTTTTACACTGATGGCAATACATTGAGATGACAGGATCTGGAAAACGTGTCTCACAGGTCTGGCAGTAGTGCATTTCTCCTGCCGTCTCCAGTAACTCACTATCAGGCTGGATTTGGCTGCGGCATTTTGGGCATTGCTCAACCTGCTCAATGCCTTCGGGTGCGTCAAAAATGCCGGCGCATGGAATGTGATGGAGTAAAGGAATGGTTGTCAGGGAATGTTCCCTGCAGGTTGGGCAGCTGCCGTTGGGCGTGAGCATTAGGGCAGTGCAGTTGGGGCAAGCGGGCGCAAACATCATCGCCTTGCGAGCCACCAGCCCCTTGGCGGTTAATGAATCGAGATCCTGCGGTCTAAATGTGACTGGATAAAAGTCGGCCGCGGTTTTTTTCAAGTCGGGCACTAAAACGCCCAAGTCCGATAGTGCATCAAGTGCGCGGTATTCTTGGGTGGTGAGCATTTACTCCGTCCTTAGCATCTCTTCCAGAAAACGGGTATCAAGCAGAATCCTAGACCCTTCACCGTTGGTAATGATATCGCCGTTACGTTCGATAAAGCAGGCATCCACCGCACTGGACGTGCATTGGTAAATACTTGCAGCTTCGCGAAAACGCCGTGTGCCAAGTAAGGCGGGTTGCAGATTGTCTCCCTGCATAAATTGCAGGGCATGCCGGGGTAGCCGTAAAAAATTGTGCGCGCCTAAGTAGCGATTCAGTTGTGCTGATGGAAGGTTGGAAAGCTGGATCAGTTCATCCGTATTGTCAGGCAACAGGTTGCCACTGTTGCCGAAGAACTCCCGCATGATTATAAACCATGATTCAACAAGCATTGCTGCCAACTCGGGGTGTTGGTTGATAGCGGTCGAATCGATAGCCAAGCCAGATACAATCTCGCCAAATAATGAACGAGAGTCAGCAACTAAGGAGACGTCTTCTAATTGCCGGAGCTGGGCAAAGGTGGAGCCTGACGCTACAAGTGTGTTGATTCTGCCCGTAATGAAGTCTTGGATGAGGCTTTCTTCTGGCGTGTCTATGAGTGTGACATTACCCAGCGAGAGTTGGTTGAACTCAAGAATACGAAATAGTAAGTAATGTCCTGATGACCCGAGCGGCACATGGATTTGCTGCTGAGCAAGCTGAGAGGGTTTGCTGATTTCACGGCTGAAAATCCCGTAATCACCGCGTGAAAACCCGAAAATAAGCGGGATATGCGTTTCATGTCGGCTTATCTCAAGGCTGCTTATCATTGCGTTGAGACTCACCGTCAGGGCATCAATATCCCCGTTGTCATAAGCTTGCAGCGCCCGTCGCTCATTGTTGAATTCAACAATATCCAGGCGAATTTGGTGCTGTCTTTCAATTTCTGCCAGCAACCCGCGTCGGTCTGCCAGACGCCATGGCAGATTAGTCAGGTCATGAGTAATACCGAGCGAAAAAGTTTGAATGTCTTTATTTGATAAGGGCGCTGCGTCCCGCTCAGATTGAGCAATATTGTCACAGCCCGTTAACGTAGTCGTTAATAGCAGTGCGGCAGAGTAGATCCATCTATGCATACGCTTCCAGCTTTCCTCGTGGACTAACGCGAA
>JAGXLT010000134.1 GCA_018334525.1 Gammaproteobacteria bacterium | reverse complement strand
CGGCTCAGCGGAACGGCCAAACCCGACTACTTCGCGCACCGCAGCTCGTTCACGCAGTACCAGCCCTAACGACCCGGCAATTAACCCGACGCCAACCAGACCAACCCGACAGTCCGCAAGGCTCACTGCCAATGCTCCAGTGCCAACAGCAACGCTTCATTTTCCTCAGGCGTTCCGATGGTAATGCGCAACCACTCCGGCAACCCATAGTTTGCAACGGGCCGCACAGCAATCCGCTGACTTAAAAGCCAGTCATTAGCCGCGGCCGCGTCTCCCATATGAACGCATAAAAAGTTGGCGGCCGATGGCATCGTCACATAGCCTAGCGCCGCAAGCCGAGTCGCAAGCCGTTCACGCTGATCCGCATTCTCGGCCACACAGGCCTGGAGATAGCCGACATCCTGCAAACTCGCAACACCAGCCGCCTGCGCAATCGCGTTCACGTTAAACGGGTGGCGCACGCGATTAAGCAGATTGGCCACCTGCGGGTGTGACACGGCATAACCCAGGCGTAACGCAGCAAGCCCGTGGAATTTTGAAAAGCTGCGCGTTACAACCAAATTGGGATAGCGGGCTAATAGCGGTAATGCGCTGCCATAAGCCGCTTGGTTCTCGGCGTATTCAAAATAAGCTTCATCAACCACAACAATGACTCGTGAGGGCACTGATTCGAGCAACGCCTCAATATCCTCCGCCGCCAGCCAATGCCCGGTCGGATTGTTCGGATTTGCCACAAACATCAGACTTACGGCGCGATCTTCCGATGCCGCAGCCATTGCGGATAAATCGTGACCGTATTCTTTTGCCGCCACGACTTTTGCATTGCCCCCCGCCGATTGGGTAGCGATGGGGTACACAGCGAAAGCATGCTCCGAAAACACGGCGCTGCGGCCCGGCCCCAGAAACACACATGCGAGCAAATCAAGCACATCGTTTGATCCGTTACCGAATGTTAACTGATCTTCAGAGACTGAGAGCTGCTCAGCTAGCAGAGCACGCAGAGCGGATGCGCCGCCGTCCGGATATCGGTGGAGTGTGGTTGCCGCCTGCTTAGCTGCTTCCAGTGCGGCGGGGCTTGGGCCTCTGGGATTCTCATTGGACGCCAGCATGATCATGCCCGCCTCACTCAGCCTTCCCGGCTGATACGGACTCAGACGCGCTACACTCGGCATGGCTAACGATTCCGCATTCCAGCTCTTTGCCATCGCCGTGATTAGCTCACAGACCGCGGATAAGAGCCCAGCACCTTCAGCAGACTCGCTAATTGCTGCATCTCTACCAAGGCCCGTTTGATCGAGGGATCCTCGGCATGCCCTTCAAGATCAATAAAAAAGACGTATTCCCACATGCCTTCAGGCGAGGGCCGGGATTCGAGTCGCGTCATATTCAGCCCATAGCGTGCCAAGGGTGCCAGTAACCCCGCGAGGCCACCGGGCTGGTTGTCTCGTGCAATGACTAAAGAGGTTTTATCCTCACCGGTTGACTGTGGTGACTCGCGTCCCAGCACCAAAAATCGCGTACTGTTGGCTGCGCCATCTTGCACCGAGGCGCGCAAAACAGGCAGCGCGTAACGATCAGCTGCGGAGGTCGAGGCGATGGCCGCCGTCGACGTATCTTCACCAGCCAGGCGCGCCGCTTCTGCAGTACTTGCCACCGCAATGCGCTCGGCATTGGGCAGATGGGTTTCTAACCACAACCGGCACTGTGCGAGTCCCTGCTGGTGAGAGTACACCCGCTCAATACTGGCTAACGCGTCTGCTCTGGTGACCAGATTCTGAACAATGGGTAATTCAACTTCGCCGACAATCTGCAATGGTGAGGAGAGAAGACGATCGAGGGTGTGTGTGACCATGCCTTCGGTCGAATTCTCTACAGGCACCACACCGTATTCGGCGCTATTGGATTCAACTTCACGAAATACGGCATCAATTCCATCCAACGGCTGGCTGCGAATAGAGTGCCCAAAATGTTTTAACGCGGCTTCCTGGGTGAACGTACCTTCCGGCCCTAAAAACGCAACACGCAATGGCCGCTGCAGCGCCAGGCAGGCCGACATCACCTCGCGAAAAAGCCGAATAACCTCGTCAGTGCCAAGTGGCCCTGCGTTGGAATCCCGCAGTCGCCGAAGAATCTCTGCTTCTCTGGCTGGTCGATAAAAATCACCCGGCTCGCCACTGTCGCGTTTTATCCGCGCCACTTCCATGGCAGCTTCTGCTCGCTCGTTTACCAGCCCAAGCAGTTGATCATCAATTTCATCAATCCGCGCCCGGATAGCACTCAGAGACTCTTCGCTCAACGGCATCGCCCTCCCGCGTTTATTCAATCACCCGGACGGCTAAAACACCCTCCGTTGACCGTAATTTCGTCACGATCTGTGATGGTACATGACCATCCACATCAACCACACTATAGGCCAAATCACCCAGCGACTTATTAAACATATCGGCAATATTCAAATTTGCCTCTGCTAAGGATGTAGAAATTTGGCCCAGCATGTTCGGAACATTAGTATTAGCAACCGTTAACCGATCGCCACTGCCGTTGCGTGGCAAGATCAGTTCTGGAAAATTCACAGCATTAATGACATTGCCGGTTTCCAGATAATCCTTAACCTGCTCTACTGCCATAATGGCGCAGTTTTCCTGAGCTTCATGCGTCGATGCCCCGATATGTGGCAGACAAATCGCTTTGGCATTGTTCTTAAACACTTCTGCGGGAAAATCACAGATGTATCGGGCCAGCCGCCCATTCTCCAAAGACTGCACCACAGCAGCCTGATCAACGATACCGGCTCGCGCGAAATTCAACAGCACCAGTCCCTCTTTGGCAGCGGCCAGACGACCGGCATTAACAAGACCACGCGTATCGTCAGTTTCAGGAATATGCAGCGTTAGCACATCTGATGCGGCAAAAACCTCATCAACGCTGTGCGCGCGACGAACGCCCGCTTCGAGCTGCCATGCGCTACGAACGGTAATTTTCGGGTCATAGCCAATAACCCGCATACCCAACGCACACGCGGCATTGGCCACATTTACGCCAATCGCACCCAAACCAATAACGCCCAGGGTACGTCCGGGCAGCTCAAATCCGGTAAAGCGCTTCTTTTCAGCCTCGGCCTGCTGATTCAGGCTGGCATCATCGCCGGATAGTGCCGATGAAAATGCCCAGGCCTCACAGATATTTCTTGCTCCAAGAAAAATACCCGCGATCACTAACTCTTTCACCGCATTAGCATTCGCGCCCGGCGCGTTAAACACCGGAATACCCCGAGCGCTCATCGCTGCAACCGGTACATTATTAACGCCTGCACCGGCGCGACCAACGGCTTTCAAGGAATCGGGTATCGGCCAGTCATGAAGTTTTTCTGAACGCAGTAATACCGCATCAGGCGCAGAAATTTCCGAAGAAACCTCAAACCGATCACGCGGTAACCGATCTAACCCCTTGGCTGAAATGTTGTTAAAAGTGCGGATTTTGTACATCTTTATCCTTAACCGTGCTGCTTCTCAAATGTCTGCATAAAATCAACCAACGCATCAACGCCGGATTCCGGCATCGCGTTATAGATGCTGGCCCGCATACCGCCCACCGAGCGATGGCCTTTTAGGGTTTGCAGGCCCGCCGCAGCCGCTTCATCCAGGAAGGTTTTATCCAACGCTGAGTCAGCTAAGACAAACGGCACATTCATCCAAGACCGAACAGCCGGGTCAACGGGATTGCGGTAAAACGACGAGGCGTCAATCGCATCATAAAGTTGCTTGGCCTTTCTCTCATTCCGCTCGCCGATAGCCGCCAGTCCACCCTGATCTTTAAGCCACTGAAAAACCAGCCCCGCGATATACCAGCTATAGGTGGCCGGCGTGTTTAGCATCGAATCGGCCTCTGCCTGCGCTTTGTAATGCCACACCGTGGGTGTATCCGGTTGCGCACGATCCAGCAGGTCTTCTCGAACAATCACGACCACCAAACCGGCTGGGCCGAAGTTCTTTTGCGCACCGGCATAGATCAGCCCAAAGCGCGACACATCGATAGGACGCGACAAAAAAGTC
>JAGXLT010000133.1 GCA_018334525.1 Gammaproteobacteria bacterium | reverse complement strand
GGAGGAAGATTCGCTGTCGCAGCCTGTTTATGGAAATCCTACGCCAGCCGCAGGGTCTGACACACGCCTTACGGCGGATGCACCACTACGGCATATTAACCCGCTATATCCCGGCGTTTGCCCACATCACCGGCCGAATGCAGTACGACCTGTATCACGTTTATACCGTCGATACCCACACGCTGATGGTTGTGAGAAATCTGCGCCGATTCGCGCTGGCAAAACATCAGGATGAGTTTCCGATGTTAAGCCGCATTCATGCGCAACTGCCAAAGCCTGAGCTGCTCTACCTGGCCGGCCTGTTTCACGACATCGCAAAAGGCCGTGGCGGCGATCATTCCGAACTCGGCGCCGAAGACACTTACGCATTCAGCCTTAAGCACGGGCTGTCGCGCTATGACTGCCGATTGGTTGCCTGGCTGGTGCGTAAACATTTATTGATGTCGATGACGGCACAACGCCGAGACATCAGTGATCCTGCGGTAATTGATGAATTTGCCCGAGAGGTCGGCGATCAGACTCATCTTAACTATCTTTATCTGCTGACCGTAGCAGACATCAGAGCCACTAACCCCAGCCTGTGGAACAGCTGGCGCGGCGCGCTGCTTCTGGAGCTTTACCGTCGTACGCAAAGAGCTTTGCGCCGGGGCTTAGGCCAACCCATCGAAGAAGAAACCCTCGTTGCGCAGGCACAAGTTACGGCACGCGAAATTCTGCGCACCCACGGCCTGCATCATATGACTGTGCGCTCTATCTGGCGGCATTTTACGCCGGAGTATTTTCTTCGGTATTCGCCTCAGGAAGTGGTCTGGCATACCCGCGCGATTCATGCGGCGGGCGATGCCGCTCATGAACCACTGATACTCGTTGATGAAAACGGCGGTCGTGGCGGAATCGAAATTTTTATCTACACCCGCGATCAGGACAATATCTTCGCCCTTGCCGTCGCCGCGATTGATCGGCTCAATCTGGATATTCAGGATGCACGGATCATTACCACCGCCAATGGCTACACCGTAGATAGCTTTTTAGTGCTCGGGGACAACGTCACGGCAGAAGTAATTAAACAGACGTTAAGCGAAGCACTGAAGTCAACGAACGGTGCGCTAACCGACAATACTCGCCCCCTGCCCCGCCGGTTACGCCATTTCACAACGGCTACCGAAGTTGATTTCGCGGAAGACGCCAAAAACCGCCGCACTGCTATGGAATTAATTACGGGCGATCAGCCTGGCCTGTTAGCGCGAATCGGGCAGATATTCGCCACATTAAACATTCGTCTGCAAAACGCAAAGATTGCCACGATTGGCGAACGTGCCGAGGACGTTTTCTTTATCACCGATCAGCACAACGACCCGTTATCACCGGCCCTGCAACAGCAGCTTCGCGCAGCGGTTTTTGAGGCACTGAGCGATGAAGCCGATCTCCTTCGACGCGGCGATGGGGTGTAAGCTAAGCTGATGAATCCGTGCCTACAATATTTACACCCATACCCGTTTGAACGGCTTCGGGGCCTTTTGAGCGCTTCAACGCCAAACCCGGACTTAGCACCGATTCGATTGTCTATCGGGGAACCTAAACACCCCACGCCGGCCTGTATTTTGGATGCGCTCAAGGAAACGCTTGAGACCGGCGTCGCAACCTACCCGGCCAGTGCCGGATCCGAAGCGCTACGCACCACTATCGCTAATTGGTTAATGCGCCGTTACCGCCTGGGTAACAACAGCATTGATTCAGACCAGCAGGTCTTACCCGTGGCAGGGACTCGGGAGGGGCTTTTTGCCGTGACCCCGGCGTTGGTGGATACCGCTAACAAGCCGCTGATTATGATGCCGAACCCGTTTTATCAGATCTATGAAGGCGCCGCACTTCTGGCGGGCGGGCAACCGCTGTTACTCAATACAACAGCCGATAATGCCTATCAGCCGGTGCTTGAGCGGATCACCGCGGAACAATGGGCCCGCTGCGGGATAATTTATCTCTGCAGTCCGGGTAACCCCAACGGAAAAACCCTATCGCAAGCGTTTTGGGAATCACTGCTGGCAAAACAGCAACAGTACGGGTTTGTGGTGGTGGCCGATGAATGCTACTCAGAGCTCTACCGTGATGAATCAACACCCCCGCTGGGTCTGCTTGAGGCCTGTAATGCCATGGGCAACTCGGATTACACCGGGTGCCTTGTCTTTCATAGTTTATCAAAACGCTCCAATGCGCCCGGGCTGCGGTCGGGATTTGTCGCCGGCGATCAAAAACTAATCTCCGCGTTTCGGCAATATCGCACCTACCATGGCTGCGCTCTACCCAATCACGTGCAGGCGGCCAGTATCGCGGCATGGTCTGACGAGGCGCATGTTATTCAAAACCGCCAGGCGTATCGAGAAAAATTTAGTCGCGCCAGCGATGTTTTGCAGTCTGCCCTACCCTATACAGAGCCTGAGGCCGGGTTTTATCTGTGGTTGCCCGTGCCTGGCGGTGATGATGAGAATTTTACCCGACAGCTCTACGAAACCATGGCAGTAACGGTTCTGCCGGGGCGATATCTTTCAAGACCCACCCCGGAAGGAGATCCTGGCGCCAGTTATGTTCGCGTGGCGCTGGTGGCCGAACCCGAGATCTGCGAGGATGCGCTCGCACGTATTAACGCATTTGCAAGTAGTTATCAGTAGTGATGGAGAATCAGTGAATGGCATCCCTTGAAGCGATTATAGAAGCCGCGTTTGAACGGCGAGATCAGATCAGCCCGACTAACGCATCGGCTGAAGAACGCGAAGCGGTGACCGAGGCACTGCGCCTGCTGGATACCGGCGGCGCCCGGGTCGCAGAAAAATCGGGAACGCAGTGGCAGGTCAACCAATGGCTTAAAAAAGCGGTTTTACTGTCTTTCCGCCTGGCGGATAACCAGCGCATAGACGGCGGCGAAACGCAGTTCTTCGACAAGGTGCCACTAAAATACAGCGCTTATGACGAGGCGGCCTTTAAAGCGGACGGCGCCCGCGTGGTGCCCCCAGCCACCGTTAGACGCGGCGCTTACATTGCCTCTGATGTGGTACTGATGCCTTCTTATGTCAATATCGGCGCGTATGTAGACAGCGGTACCATGGTCGACACCTGGGCCACCGTTGGCTCTTGTGCACAAATCGGGCGCAACGTGCATTTGTCTGGCGGTGTGGGTATTGGCGGTGTTTTAGAGCCACTGCAGGCCGGCCCCACCATCATTGAAGATAACTGTTTTATCGGCGCCCGCTCGGAAGTAGTTGAAGGCGTCATTATTCGCGAAGGCGCCGTGTTATCGATGGGTGTGTATATCGGGCAATCCACGAAAATTTATAACCGCGAAACCCGCGAAATCACCTATGGCGAAGTGCCAGCAGGCGCGGTTGTTGTACCAGGCAGCCTGCCTGCTTCTGATGGTAGCCATAGCCTTTACTGTGCAGTCATCATTAAACAGGTTGATGCAAAAACACGCGCAAAAGTGGGGATTAACGAGCTGTTAAGGCATGGATCAGACGACACTCCAACTCGCTAAAGCGCTGGTCAGTCGGCGTTCAATCACACCGGATGACGCCGGCTGCCAATCCCTGATTGCGGGGCGGTTACAAGCCGTTGGCTTTACGGTCCACCACCTTGCCATTGGTGAGGTGAGTAACCTGTTGGCGATACATGGTAAAGCCGGCCCCAGCCTGCTCTTTGTCGGCCATACTGATGTGGTACCGCCGGGGGCAGAAGCAGACTGGCATAGTGAGCCATTCACCCCAGCGATTCGTGACGGGCGCCTTTACGGCCGAGGTGCCGCGGATATGAAAGGCAGTGTTGCCGCATTCGTCACCGCGTGTGAGCGACTTTACCAAGCCAATCCTGAATTTCCTCTGCGCGTTGCGATTCTATTAACCAGCGATGAGGAAGGTCCCGCCAAAGACGGCATTGCACAAATCGCCCCTCAGCTGGGCGCCTATTTGGGCACGGTTAACTACTGCCTGGTGGGTGAGCCGAGCAGTCGCAGTCAGCTGGGTGACACTATTCGGATTGGCCGACGCGGCTCTTTAACGGCCAACTTCCC